>JBAXUD010000204.1:0-6294 GCA_037129875.1 Mycobacteriaceae bacterium | reverse complement strand
TTGTCGGTGGACGGGTCGAGCACGCTCACGTCGATGCCGTACGGCAGGAAACGCACGTTGCGGTTCGGGTCGGTGTTGAGCTTGTTGGCCCGCAGCGCGTCCAACTCGCTCTTGTAGAGCTGCTCGACGTGCGCCTTGCCCTCACCGTCGGTTATGTAGATGGCCCACACACCGTCGCCGGCCTCGCCGGCGGTTTCCGGTTGCGGGCGGCCCTTTGGCGTGGGACGGACGAACTGGTCGAAGATCGTGCCGAACCCGGCCCGCTCCGGTGAGTTGTTGAAGAACCGGCCGACTTGCTCGAACGCGCCCCGCAGGCCTTCGCCCGTTTCGCGCACGACGCGGTCGAACTCCTCAGGGTCGATGCCGAACGGCCCGTTGTTATCCATGGCCACCAGTGTGCGCCGAGTTTGCTGCCGCTGTCGAGCGCATCGTCTTCGCCGCCAGCGAAAGCGGCCCGGACGGCTGGGCCGGCATGCGTAGCGCCTCAGCCGGTCTTTCGGCACACGATCAGGGCCTCGTGGTAGTCGCGGCGGTATCGCTGAGGGTCGCTGACAACCCTCGATACCAGCCCGTCGTGCAGGTCCTGCAGTAACTCAGCGGTCTCGCCGGCGCCCTCGACGCCCAACGCCCGGGCGAAGAGTGGCCCACCCCACGCCTCGACACTGCGGACGTAGTTCTCGGCGAACAACTGTGGATCGTCATCCCGGTACGGGTTGTCCAGGCTGAAGATCTCGGCGGCCTCCAGAGTGAGCCCGGCAAACGTACCGCCATGATCGCTGAACGGGGCGCGGAACTCCTCGAGGGTTCTGCTCCAGGTGGGCACCACGACAGCGGCGAGCGCAGTCGCGCCAATGCGCCCCTCGTCGCGCCACTGCGCCAGGATGTCGTCCATATCGGCGCTGATCGCCTGATAGGCACCACCGCGATCCGGCCACCGACCAAGCGATGCGGGTACCGCCGCTACGAGCGTGCCGCCTGGCGCGAGTTCCTCACCGCGGTGCGTCAAAATCCGCATCCAGTCCCGCGTCGCCGCGGCGGCCCAGTCCGCACGCTGAGCCGCATCCCGATGATTGCGATACCCCGGGAAGACCGATCCGGTGGACGGCAGGGCTCCCGAATCGGAGACCCAGTGCATCGTGGTGCCGCTGACAGCGATGTGGACCGTTCCGGCCGGAAGGCACGGGCCGGCCTGGATGGGAATCCCCGCGAGACTGAGCACCGTCGCTGGCCGGGGTTTGCGCATTGACGCCTCGCGCAACGCAGAGAGGTGGTCATCGGGGGTGGCAAAGTGATCGCCGGTGCCGACATCACGGACAGTCCCTCGGGGCGTCCGAGCATCAGGGATGACGGCGAATTGTTCCGGACGTTCCGACCGTTGGGCCATCTGCACCAGCTGTCGAGCAGCAACCTGCCACACGTTAGACGGCAGGTCGACCAACGCGTAGCGCAGCCCGCGCCCGTCCCGTTCGCGGGCCAGCGCGGTGATGAGCTCGTGGGAGTTCACCCCGTCGGCCGCGCCGAGATCCGCGACGACGAGCTCGCCGACCTCCTCGTGCTCCCTGGCCGCGGCCATCACCGTGGCATAGGTGCGGGCGAACGCCTCCGCCTGCGAGCGGGCGTTGCGGGCGTAGTCGCTGGCCATGTGCGACAAGGCGGATGGACGGTTATCTGGCATGTGATCACCCTCCCCCTGCACCACCGGCTACACCGCCGTCAGCGGCAGCGAGCGGCGGGACTGGAACTCGAAGGCCGCACCCCGGCTGACCTTGGTCACCTGCACCTCAACCGACTCCTTCAGTGCGAATTCGGTTCGCTCGAACTCGGCGGTCCAGTCGGTCTCGGTGCCGGTGATGCGTACGTGCAGATGCGGATCCACGGCGGTGGCGATGGCTTGCAGCGCCGCCGGTGAACTGTTGCCGCACAAGGCAATCCACGCGCCATCGTCATGCGCGGGCGAGGGTTGCACGGAGAGCCGACCCGGCTCGATGTCGGCAACCACGTAACCGGCGGGATTGAGCAGCGGATGCAACCGCAGCACCGTGGCCAGGCCGTCGAGGTCGGCGGGCAGCGCCAGGGCTCGGCGGATCCGTTCTGCGGCGACGCCGGCGATTCCGGTGAGCGCTTTGGTGCAGATCGAGGTCGCAAGGTCGGTGTCGTCCCCGGCGCGTTTGTTGACTGCGAGGACAAACGACAGGTTCAGCAGATGCATCTGCAGACATACCTCGTCGGCGATGCGGACCAGCGCCGCGTGCGAGAACGCGCCGAAGTCGACGTCGGAGAGCAGCGGTCCGGTGTAGTCGGCGACGCCGTCGTCGTCGGGGTCGATCGGGGCCAGTTCCCAGTTCGCGGCGATGGTCTTGGCGATCACCGCCAGCGCCGGGATGGGCTGTGCCTCCGGATACGACGGGTCGATGATGACCGTCCACGCGCAGTGCGGCTGACGGTCGGCGGGCAGGCGGGGTGGACGGTGGATGGGCCGCACCTGGGCTCGCGCATTGGTGGCCACCGCGGTGGCGTCGAAGGTGGGGTCCTCAATGTCGTGGCACATGCCTTTGACGTAGTCGGGGCCCATCGGTTCCACGTCGAGCAGTGCGCCGCAGTGGTCGAGATGGAACTCGCCGTGCCAGCGGTCGTGGACGGTGTAGCGGAAGTCCATGAACTGCGGCGGGGCGCCGATGTCGAACTGGAGTCCCTTGAAGATGGTGATGATGTCGTCGCCCTCGTAGTGAAGGGCTTTCTGCATGCGTCTGGTGTAGATCGGGCTGCAACCGGCCCATTCCTCGATGGCGATCTGCAGCATTTCCTCGCGGCCGAAAGAGGCGATGCACCAAGCCATTCCGGATCGGTCGATCAGCTGGCCGATGAGCAGAAGTTCGGGAACCAGGATTGCCAACTCGGCGCGGGACAACTCGGCAAAGCGGCTGCGGGGCAGGCTCACCTATTGAAACCTAGTCGAGACACCGCTGGGGTGTGTTGCAATGTCTCCCGTGGCTGATCTGGAGGCGATCGAGGCGATCAAGCGGGTGAAATACCGCTATCTGCGCGCGTTGGACACCAAGCACTGGGACGATTTCGCCGAGACGCTGACCGAGGACATCGTCGGCGACTACGGCTCGTCGCTGGGCAAGGAGCTGCACTTCACCAACCGCGCGGAGTTGGTGGAATTCATGCGCAACGCGATGCCCGCGGGGGTGCTCACCGAGCACCGGGTTAGCCACCCCGAGATCACCCTGATTGACACCGACGAAGCCGAGGGCCGCTGGTACCTGCAGGACCGGGTGATCGTGCCGGAGCACAAGTTCATGCTGTTCGGTGCCGCGTTCTACCTCGACCGCTACCGCAAGACCTCCGACGGCTGGAAGATCTGCGGGACGGGATATCAGCGCACCTACGAGGTCGCCCAGCCGCTGGACGCCAATGCGAAGGTGACGGCCGGGCCGGCGCTGGCCTGACTATTGCGAGATCGCGATCACCGCGCCGGGCTGCAGCCAGCTGATGATCTTGGCCAGGGTGGCATCGTCGAGGGCGACGCAACCGGCGGTCGCTCCACCGTTGGTGCTGTGGACGAAGAAGGCGCCGCCGCCGCCGGGAATGCGTTCCTTGTTGACGCCCATGGCGATCGCGTGGGCATAGGCCGGGATGTAGAGGTTCTCGGTGCCACTGGCCGGTGAGGTGTCGAACGGGCAGTCGGCTTGCTTGCAGACCTGCATGGTGTTGTAGGTGGGCCCTTCGGCGGACCACCAGTAATCCGGCGTGGTCTGTAAGTACTTCAGGCCGCCGCCGGGACTGGGCTGGGTGCCGAACGCAAAGTCGAGGCTGTAGACACCCATCGGCGTGGCCGGGACGGTGTCTTTGGCTTTCGGCGCCAGGCCGGCGGAGCCGACGTGGGTCGTGATCCCGCTGCCGACCGGCTGCCATCCCTGGGGACCCCGCTGCCAGACGTCCATCTTGGCCGTCGAGCCGCCGGTTCCGACGACGGAGAGCACCTGGGTGGCGCTGCCGACCTGGGATGCGAACCACGGGTTGCCGGCGTGACTGACCGGGGCCGAGGCCACCGCGATGGCGGCCGTGCTCAGGGCAGCAGCCAGCGGAAACATGAATCGGCGCATGGGCTCATCGTTGCCTTCGGGTGCTGAAAGGGTCAAGTCAAGGTTGGGGCACGGTTGGGTGTGCGGGCCGTGACGCGAGGTTATGCACCCGTCACGACGCGTTCGGTCGGTTGTCCGGTCAATTCACTGATCACCTCGAAATCCTTGTCGAGATGCAGCACCGTCAGCCCAACAAGCTCCGCCGTCGCAGCGATCAGCAGATCCGGTATCGAGGGAGCGCGGTGCTTGCCGAAGTCGGCAAGAAGCATTTGGACTTCCAGGGCGCGGTCTTCGATTGCCGGGGTGAGGTACTGAACGGGCATGGCAGCCAATGGAGCGCGGCGAAAGTCCCGGCGGGCGCTTTCGCCGCTCCGTGCCGAGTAGCCGATCTCCAAGCGCGTGAGATTGGTGATGTGGACCAGCCCGCGCTCGATCCGGTTGTTCCACGCATCCAAATCGGGGCTATCACGGATTCGCAGTAGCGCGGACTTGTCAATCAGCCACGGCCTACCGCTCATTGCCAGGCTTGATCCATGACCCTGGCGTCGCCGAGGTCGCCGTAGGTCTCTGCAAAACTCCGCCAGTGATCAATGGTCACAGTGGTCCGTGCCGCCTGCGCGTCCTGGGCTAGCCGACGCCGGATGTACTCGGTGCGGGAAAGCCCAAGCCCTTTTGCCTTTTGATCCAACGCAGCCAAGACATCGTCGGGAATGTCGCGGATCAGCACATCGCTCATCAGGAAACCTCCAGCTGGTGATATCTCACGATATCACTGCGGGCTTACCGGCGGTTCCTACCGAATCTTGACCGAATGCACGTGCACCAACCGAACCGAGCGGGGCCGCGAGAGCGGTTGCGACGGCAAACTTACAAGTCGAGGTGGCCAGCCCAGAAAGAGCAGTTGAGGTGGGCTACCCGATAGGGTGAATAGCGCTGCGGCAGATGCGGAGCTAACATCCGGGCATGTCTTACGCCGGGTATGACCCCGCTTCCCAAGCTCCGCCGCCGTGGCCGCCGCAAGCACCTGCGCAGGGCCGTGGCCCGTCGCGGCTGCTGCCGATTCTGGGTGCCGTCTTGGGGTTATTGGGGCTGATCGCGGGGGTGGCTGCTTGGTTCCGTGCGGCGCCGTCGAACGTGGTCGCGAATCCTACGTACAGCGAGCAGCAGGTGGCCGATGCGAAGAAGGCGGTTTGCGAGGCGTATGCGAAGGGTGTGCGGTCAATGCGGGTGGTAGCCGGAAGGGTAGTAGACAATCCCGCCGACACGCTTCCGGTAGCAGTCAATAGCCGCCTTGCCGAAGTCGCTGTAGCCAACTACTACGTCAATGCACTATCCGCGAATCCTGCTGTGCCGTCTGAACTTCAAGACTTGCTGCGTCGATTATCCCAAGCCTACCAAGATGTTGCTCTAATACAATTAGCAGATGGAACACCTGTGGATTACAAACCTGAGAAAGAGGTTGTTAACGAGTCAGTAAGGAAACTCGACCAATTATGCCAATAGCCGATCTCCCGCCAGGCGAGTGGACACCGCTACTTATCGGCGATCAATGGCCCAGTTACTCTTCTCTTGAAGCTATTTCTGCCGGTGCGAGCTCACGGCAGATATTGTCTTCCGCCTTCGAGGATTACTCTGACCTTTTGCTCGACATTAAACATCGAAATCTCGATCCACAAGAGGGCATCACGGCCGAGGACGCCAGCGGAGCATTCGCACGAGGCGGAACCCATTCTGGCCAGATCGCGCAATCCAATGCCGTCAAGCGCGGTGTGTATACAACCGTTCATGACAAGGTGGTCGAACTCCGAACCGGTCTACGAAAGCTGGCCGCGAAGGGAAACGACCGGATCAATGACGTCAACAGGTCGGAGAGACCACTTCCGGACAAGATCGTCGAAATCCTTGAGATCGTCACGACAACCAGAGAAGAAGCATTCGTTCAAACCGCAGGCTGCGCCGGATATATCAGTGACCAAATTCGTATGGTTCTGGGCGCCCAGGGAATTGACACATCGGCACAAGAGTTCGCCGCTGTACGCGGTGTGGATCCTACAAAAAGAGTGCCCACTAATACCGGGGAATTAGAAGCCGAAATAGGTAGAAAGCTTGATCAACTGAACGGCACTGGAAGCACGGGTTTGCCTGTTAGCGCCGCAACGGGTACGTCCAAACCCCCTCTGGGGGACCAAGGTGTACAGGCATACAC
>JBAXUD010000203.1:0-6309 GCA_037129875.1 Mycobacteriaceae bacterium | reverse complement strand
GACCTTCTCGATGCGAACGAGACGCGCTACCAACTGCGCTATAGCCCCTTGGTCGTCAGGGGGAGGTTACCAGCCCGGATGGGTCAGCGTCCCTACTGCCCCGACGCCCTCGGCAGGTCCCGGGACAGGCCGTAGCCCCTCCCGCTGTAGGCCATCTCGTCGAGATGCTCGAAAACCGGGTCCTCGTCGTCGATCTCCAGCACCACTGCCCCCGGGCGCTGGAGCCGGGTAGGGAAATCGTCGAGATCCGCCTCCCGCATCCTCGGCGGGGCCGCCTCCTCGACAAAACCGCGTGAGCGGGCTAACCGCTGTTGCCGCCGCCGGCGAACCTGCTCCTCGATGCGGGTCTGTCGGCGCAGATACCCCAGGTAGAGAACCAGCACCCCAGCGACCGCGCCACACGACCACCACAGCGTCGGGCTCAGGGTGAACGACAACCCGGCGGTCAGCATCATGAGTGCCACCATCGCGATCAGCACCCGCTTGCGGAACCGGTACTTGCGGGCACCCACCGCGGCCGCGGCCGTGTTCTCCAGACGGCGCTGCCGGCTCGCCGAGCGCGACGCCACCGGAATCGGCGCCTCGTCTTCGGCCTCGAGCCCCGAAGTGTCGTCGACGTATTCGTATTCATCGTCGGCGGGCGGCTCGGGCACACGTTCAGCCACCGGCTCAGCCACCGGCTCGGCCACCGGCTCAGGTTCGGGCCGGGGCTCGTCTTGCGGCCGCAACTGGTCGAAATCAGCCCGGACACGCTGACGCGTCTCCTCCTGCGGCGGGTCGAACAGGCTGGCCTGGACGCCACCGCCGACGGGCAGTGCACCGGAGTTCTCGTCGACGATGTCGACGTCGAGGTAGTCGGGCTCGGGCAGGGCCTGTTCGGATATCGCGGCGACGACCACGACCGACCGGACGCGGGCGCCCATGCGGGCCTCCCGGAAGGCGTCGTCGTACTCCTGGATCGCTTCGCGCTGCTCGGCGAGTTGCTCGTCGACCAGGTCTGGGTAGTCCTCGACGAACTCCCCGGCGAACTCGTCGTCCCGCTGCCAGTCCGGATCGTGCCGGTGGCCGGAGGCCGGGCCGCTCCGCTTGATCAGCCGGGATTTGGCGCCGCTGTTGAGAACGCGGGTCGCCAGCGCGACATCACTGGTCCGACGAACGGTGTCGCGCTTATTTATCAGCATCGGCACCAGGACGAAGAGCCACAGCACCACGAGTGAGATCCAGAGTAATGACTGGGGGATGCTTGGCATGTGGCCTGCTCCTTTCCCGACCAGGCTAGGTCCGTGACGTCCGCTTTCACCGGCGGCGCGCCGAGCCAATTACACACGTGTAATTCCAGGAAGACAAGCACCAACAGCCTCAAATGTCACATTCGTAACAACCGGGGTCGCCTTCACTGCCAGCGGGCGAGGCCGCGGCGCACCAAACCGCCCGCGACCGAGCCGTCCACTTCTTCGGCGGTGATGGCCACCAGAAGGTGATCGCGCCATGCGCCGTCGACGTTGAGATAGCGCTTCAGCAGGCCTTCCTCCCGGAAGCCGGCCTTGGCCAGCACCCGGCGACTCGCGGCGTTCTCCGGCCGTACCGTGGCCTCGACCCGGTGCAGTCCGACCGGACCGAAGCAGTGATCCAGACCCAGCGCCAGCGCGCCGGTCGCCACGCCGCCGCCCGTGACGTCGCTGGACACCCAGTAACCGATCCACGCCGACCGAAGTGCGCCGTGGGTGACGTTGCCGATCGTCAGTTGACCGCAGAAGCGTCCGTCGAGCTCGATCACGTAGGGCAACATCCGTCCCCGGCGGGCCTCCCCCCGTAGGCCCGAAAACACCGCCGGCCAGATCGAAAACGTATGGCGCTGAGCCCAATCCATCTCGGCTGACGGTTCCCACGGCTCAAGGTTCGCCCGCTCGGCCAACCGAATGCGGCTCCAGTTGGCGCCGTCGCGAATCCGCGCGGGGCGCAGCCGGATCAAACCACCACGCACCCGCAGCGGCCCGACCGATCCGGGCCACCCCGGGTGCACCGAATGACGGCCCCACCGGTTCACGCCGACACCACCGGGGCGCTCAGCCCCGCTGGGCCAGGAACGCGACGTCGACGAATTCGCCGGCGGCGACCTCAGAGACCTCGCCGGGAACCATCACCAGGCAATTCGCCTCGGCCAGCGACGCCAGCAGATGCGACGATCCGCCCGGCGACTCGCCGATGGCTTCCACCAGATAGTCGCCGCTGTCCTGATCGCGCAGCAACTGACCGCGCAGAAAGCCGGTGCGTCCGGCCACCGAGGTGATCGGCGTCAGCGTGCGCGCCCGGATCATCCGCCGCATCGGCTGGCGCTTTCCCAGCGACAGGCGGATCAGGGGACGAACCATCACCTCGAACACCACCAGCGCACTGACCGGGTTCGCCGGCAGCAGGAACGTCGGAACCCCTTCTGTCCCAAGCTGTCCGAAGCCCTGGACCGAACCCGGGTGCATCGCGATCCGGGTCACCTCCATGCTGCCGAGCCCGGACAGCACGGCGCGGAGATTCTCGGCGGCCGCGCCTCCCACGGGCCCCGCGATCACCACCACCTCACTGCGGTTGAGGTGGCTTTCGACGACGTCGCGCAGTTCCTTGGGATCGGCACTGACGATGCCCACTCGGGTGGCGTCGGCCCCCGCGTCGCGAGCGGCGGCCGCCAGCGCGTAGGAGTTGACGTCGTAGACCTGTCCGTTGCCGGGCGTGCGGGAGATGTCGACCAGTTCCCCGCCTACGGTCATCACCGAAACCCGGGGCCGCGGGTGCACCAGAACCCGCTCGCGCCCCACCGCAGCCAGGAGTCCGACCTGAGCCGGACCGATGATCGCCCCCGCACGCACCGCGACGTCGCCGGGCTGGACATCGTCGCCGACCCGGCGCACGTACGCCCCGGGACGAACCCCGCGCAGCACGCGCACCCTGACCTGCCCGCCGTCCGACCACCGCAGTGGCAGCACCGCGTCGGCCAGGGTGGGCATCGGGGCCCCGGTCTCGATGCGCGCGGCCTGATTGGGCTGCAGACGGCTGGGCGTCCGTGAACCGGCCGCGATCACGCCCGTCACCGGCAGCACGATCTCGCTGTCCTCGGCGGCGCTGATATCGACGCTGCGAACCGCGTACCCGTCGATGGCCGCCTGGTCGAATCCCGGCATCGGCTGCTCGGTGACGACCTCTTCGGCGCACATCAGGCCCTGAGCCTCCGCGATGGCCAGACGCACCGGCCTCGGCGCCACTGCCGCCGCAGTCACCCTGGCCTGCTGTTCCTCCACCGAACGCACGAGTGTGCCTTTCTCAGCTGACGAATGCCGGCGGCAGCACTACCGGTCGCTCAGGCCCAGCCGCTCGACCAACCACCGCCGCAACTCCGGACCGTAGTCGTCGCGATCCAAGGCAAAGTCAACCGCAGCCTTCAGATAGCCGCCGGGATTTCCCAAGTCGTGTCGGGAACCGCGATGCACCACAACGTGTACCGGATGGCCCTCGGCGACCAACAGGGCGATCGCATCGGTGAGTTGAATCTCCCCGCCGCTGCCGCGTGGCACCCGCCGCAGGGCATCGAAGGTGGCACGGTCCAGCAGGTATCGGCCGGCCGCGGCGTAGCGCGACGGCGCCTTGTCGACGTCCGGCTTCTCCACCATGCCCTTGACCCTCAGCACGTTGGGGTTCGCCGCATCCGGCACGGGTTCGACGTCGAACACGCCGTATGCGCTGACCTCGTCCGGCCCGACCTCGATGGCGCACAGCACGCTGCCGCCCCGTTTGGCGCGCACCTTGGCCATAGTGACCAGCACACCGGTCGGCAGCACCAGGTCGTCGGGCAACAGCACCAGAACAGCGTCCTCGTCGGGTGAAAGCACCGACTCGACGCATCCCACGGCATGACCGAGGCCCAGCGGCTCGGCCTGGATCACCGACTCCACCTTGATCAGCGCGGGGGCCCGCCGAACTTTGGCCAGCATGGCTTTCTTGCCCCGAGCCTCCAGAGTGCCCTCAAGCACGAGGTCCTCGACAAAGTGCGCGACGACGCTGTCCTTGCCTTCGGAGGTGACGATCACCAACCGTTCGGCGCCGGCCTCGGCGGCCTCCGCGGCCACCAGTTCGATACCCGGCGTATCGACCACCGGCAGCAATTCCTTGGGCACCGTCTTGGTGGCCGGAAGAAATCGCGTTCCCAGGCCTGCGGCCGGCACGATCGCCGTGCGCGGCATCGGTACCTGTTCGCCGACCATGCAGTAAACCCTAACGGTAGGGCGCGCTGGCGTCGCAAGGGTCCCGCTGTCAGGGTGTAGAGATGGTCGCCGAAGGCAAAGCCCGTCTGCGCAGCGAACTGCTGGCGGCCCGCCGGGCGGTCCCCGAGGACGTGCACCGCGCGGAATCCGGGCAAATCCGCGACCACCTCGGCGAGGCGGTTCACGGCGCCGGCACGGTATGCGCCTACGTCCCGATGAGCACCGAGCCGGGCTCCGTGGAGATCCTCGATGCCCTGTCGCGGCTATGCCCGACGGTGTTACTTCCCGTCGCGCGCACCGGTCCGGACGGCGAGCACCTGTCGCTGCAGTGGGGCCGCTATGTTCCAGGGCAACTGATCAAGGGCCGGTTCGGTGCGCACGAGCCGGCCGGGCCATGGCTGCCGGCCTCGGCTGTCGCGACGGCGGACGTGGTGCTGATTCCCGCACTGGCCGTCGACCGGCAAGGGGTGCGTTTGGGCCGCGGTGGCGGCTTCTACGACCGGTCGCTGTCGCTGTGTGCCCCGGGTGCCCGACTGGTGGCGGTGGTGCGGGACAACGAGGTACTTGACGAGGTGCCGGGTGAGCCGCACGACGTGCGCGTAACGCATGCACTCACGCCCGATGCAGGGCTGATGGCGCTGGGGAATGCCCGGTGTGCGGATAGCGGTGCTAGCACTTGACGCGGTAGAGTGCTAATAATTCCAGTCTTCCCGGAGGTTGATGTGCCGACCTATAGCTATGCGTGCACCGAGTGCGACAACCGGTTCGACGCAGTTCAGGCGTTCACCGACGATGCGCTGACCACATGCCCGCAGTGCTCGGGCCGGCTGCGGAAACTGTTCAACTCGGTGGGCGTGGTCTTCAAGGGCAGCGGCTTCTACCGCACCGACAGCCGTGATTCGGCCGGCGCCAAGGACGGTGCTCCGGCAGCGTCCCCCACCTCTGAGAAGTCCGGCGCGGAGAAGTCCGGCGCGGAGAAGTCCGGCGGTTCGGAGAAGAAGTCGAGTGGCGACTCCGGGTCCGGCTCATCGTCGTCGAGCTCAGGCGCCTCGACGTCGAGCTCAGGCGCCTCGTCGTCGAGCAGCTCCGCTCCGGCACCCGCCTCAAGCTAGAGGCTATCCACAGCCGCCGGCGGCGCCGGCGGCGCGTAGCCCGGCACAGGCCTAGCGTGACCCCATGGGCGAATCGCTGAATCCGACTCTGCGGAACCGTCTTTCAGCTGCGCTGCGGCCCGATTACGCCCGCACCGCGATGGCCCGCCGCGTCGCGGCGGGGTTTCTGGTTCTGCTGTCCGCCGTGATTGCCCTGCGACCAGACCCCGACCGCGAGCAGCGCGACGTCGTCGTCACCGTGCGTGACCTGAGTCCGGGTGTGACGTTGAGCGCCGACGACGTGGCCCTGCGCAGCCGGCCCGCGCCGACCGTCCCCGACGGGGCCGCGACTGCACTGGACGCCGTGGTCGGCGCCACACTGGCCGGCCCGTCGCGGCGCGGGGAAGTGCTGACCGACGCCCGGGTGCTGGGGTCACGACTGGCGGGCCTGAGCGCCGGACCGGACGCCCGGGTAGTGCCCCTGCATCTGGCCGACGCCGCGGTTCTGGACCTGATCCGGCCCGGCGACGTGGTGGACGTATTGGGCGCACCTTCGGCCGACGCCGACGCACACCCCCGCACGGTCGCCAGCAACGCCGTCGTGGTGCTCGTGTCGGCCCCGTCGACGGCTCCCGGGGCCGGCAACGAACGGGTGGTCCTGGTCGCCCTTCCCGCGCCGGCCGCCAACACGCTGGCGGGCGCCACGCTCGTGCAGACAGTGACGCTGACCATTCACTGACGCGAGACGTCGCGACCGGAGACGGAAAACCCCTGTGCGCTAAGCTTTTCCACGCCAAAGGCAATTTCAGCAAAGAAAGGCTCAGTCGTGTTAAAGGGTTTCAAGGAGTTCCTCGCCAAAGGCAACATCGTCGACCTCGCGGTCGCGGTCGTCATCGGCACCGCGTTCACCGGGCTGGTCACCAAGTTCACCGACAGCATCATCCAGCCGCTGATCAACCGGATCGGCG
>JBAXUD010000202.1:0-6310 GCA_037129875.1 Mycobacteriaceae bacterium | reverse complement strand
CGTGATCGATACGTCGGCCTGGATCGAGTATTTCCGCGCCACCGGGTCGCCGGCCGCGGTCGAGGTACGTCGACTATTGACCGACCAAGCGGACCGAGTCGTGATGTGTGAGCCCATCGCGATGGAGATTCTCTCCGGGGCACGCGACGACGAGAAGTACGCCCTGCTCGAGCAATTGGTGAACGGACTTCCATCTCTGGCAGTCGATGACGCCGTCGACTTTCGGGCCGCGGCGACGATCTACCGGTCTGCCCGGCGGGGCGGTCGAACCGTCCGAAGCATCAATGACTGCTTGATCGCGGCGTTGGCCATGCGCCACGGCGCCAGGGTCATTCACCGCGATGCGGACTACGAAGTCATCGCCGCGATAACGAGTCTTGAGTCGGAGTCGTTCAGGTCGTAACGTCGCTCCAGATCGAGAAGCTCTCTCTTGCAATCAATTCCGCCGACATAACCGGTCAGCGCACCGGTCGAACCGACGACGCGGTGGCAGGGCACGATGATCGGGATGGGATTTCGGCCGGTGGCCACTCCCACCGCTCGGCACGCCGCCGGCGAGCCGAGCCGTTCGGCGATCTCCCCGTAGGAACGAGTTTCGCCGTAGGGGATCGTCTGCACGGCCGCCCATACCCCGCGTTGGAATTCAGTGCCGGCAAGCTGTAGGTCAAGCTCGAAGTCGGCCAGTCGGCCCGCGAAGTAAGCGCTGAGTTGGTCGGCCACATCCGAGAAGGCACCCGGGCCGGCAGCCTTCCATCGTGCGCGGTCAACACGGGTCTGCCCGGGCATTGCCAGATGCATCAATGTCGAGCCGGTACCGGCGAGCGTAAGCGGTCCGATCGGGCTGTCGATCACTCGGTAGCAAAGGGTCGTAGTCGTCACGGCGTGCGCTCCTTGTGTGGCGGCCAGTTGTTCACGGGATGATCCAGGGCACTCCAGAGGTATTGGGTCGCATAGGATCGCCAAGGCCGCCAGCGGTGGCTCCGTGTGGTCAGCGCGGCTGCCCCGGTCGGCAAGCCCAGCCGCCCGGCGGCGTGCCGCACCCCGAGGTCGCTGGCGGGGAAGGCGTCGGGGTCGCCGAGTGCGCGCATCGCGATGATCTCAGTGGTCCATGGCCCCACACCCCGAACTCGACTCAATTGGTGCCGAGCTTCCTGCCAATCAGCCCCGGGGTCGAGGCGGACCTCGCAGTTGGCAATGGCGGCCACCAATGCATTGACCGTGCGACGCCGGGCGTTCGGCACGGCCAAGTGTGCGGGGTCGATCTCGGCGAGTTCTTCGACGCTGGGGAAGACGTGGGTCAACTCACCGGCCGGATCGCTCAGGGTGCTTCCGTAGGCCTCGACCAGCCGGCGGGTGTGGGTCCGTGCGGCCGCAGTGGACACCTGCTGCCCGAGCACCGCCCGCACGGCCATTTCGTGGGGATCAACTGTCCCCGGAATGCGCTGTCCCGCAGACATTTCGACCAACTGTTTTAGATCGGCGTCGGCACTCAATGCCTCGACGACAGCCTGCGGGTCAGCGTCCAGGTCGAGCAACCTTCTGCAGCGTGGGATCGCGGCGGCGAGGTCACGAACGTCGTCCAGTGTCAGCACGCAACCGACATGATCCGGCCGCGGGGTCAAGCTGACAATGCCGTTTCCGGACGGCAACCGCAACGTTCGCCGATAGGCCCCGTCGCGCACCTCCTCACAACCCGGTACCGCGGTGGCGCCCAGATGGCCGAAGACGCCTTCGTAAGCGAACGGTTCTCGCACCGCCAGGCGCAGCGACACTGTCTGACCGCCGGAGAACCCGCGGCCGTTCCTGCGGCGAGCATTGTGGCGCAACGCCGTTGGCGTAGTGCCGCAGGCCGTGCGGATCGTGTCGTTGAACTGCCGGATGCTGGCGAAACCGGCAGCGAAGGCCACGTCGCTGAATGACATCTGCGTGGTCTGAATCAGCACTCGAGCGGTCTGCACCCGCTGCGCACGGGCCAGTGCCAAAGGACCGGCCCCAACTTCGCGCGCAAGCATCCGCTCCAACTGGCGGGTGGTGTATCCCAACCGCCCGGCGAGCCCACCCACGCCTTCGCGATCCACGGTTCCATCGGAGATGAGCCGCATGGCACGGGCCACGACATCACCTCTGGCGTTCCAAAGCGGGGAGCCGGGCGAAGCGTCTGGGCTGCACCGCTTACAGGCACGGAAGCCTGCGCGCTGAGCGGCTGCTGCCGTCGGGAAGAAACGCACATTGCGAGCGAGAGGAAGGCGCACCGGGCAACTCGGGCGGCAATAGATACCGGTGGTCAGTACGGCGGTGATGAACCAACCGTCGAACCGGGCGTCCCTGGATTGGACGGCCCGGTAGCACCGGTCGAAATCGACATGCACCACTAGACCATCGCACGCCTGACGTCGCGGAACTAGCGGAAAACCGACCACACCACGTGGGGCTCAGTTCTCGCCGGCGGCGACCAGTGAACTCAACCTCACGTCCGGGTTGTCCTCGGAGAAGCCCTGTAGTCGCCACTTCGTGGTGAACAACGCGAGCATGACGCCGTCGGTCCGGGTGAGCACTTCCATCGACACCTGCTTGTCCACGAACGCCGCGTCCTCGGGGTGTACGGCGCGGGCGATGGTGTACGGCAATGACTCCAACGCGATCGGCGTGTTGAACTCCGTCGCCATCCGGTGGCTGGCCACCTCGAACTGCATGGGACCGACCGCTGCGAACACCGGTGCCTGATCGCCACGCTTATCCGAGCGAAGCACCTGGACGACGCCTTCCTGGTCCAGTTGCTCGATGCCCTTGCGGAACTGCTTGTGCTTACTGGGGTCAGTGCCGCGCGCGACCGCGAAATGCTCGGGGGAGAAGCTCGGGATCGGCGGGAAGTGCACCGGGATATCGCGGAACAGGGTGTCTCCCGGCCGTAGCGCCGCCGCGTTGGCCAGACCGATGACATCTCCCGGCCAGGCGCTCTCCAGCGTGGAGCGCTGTTGGCCGAACACCGACTGCGCGTACTTGGTGACGAACGGCTTGCCGGTCGCGGCGTGGGTCAGGACGTCTCCGCGCTCGAATGTGCCCGAGCACACCCGCGCGTAGGCGATGCGATCTCGGTGGGCCGAGTCCATGCCGGCCTGAACCTTGAAGACGAACGCGCTGAAAGGCGAATCCACCGTCCGAAGATCGCCCTCGGCGTCGAGCTGTCCACTCGGCGGGGGAGCGAGCCGAACCAGATTGTCCAGCAACTGATTCACCCCGAAATTGAGCGCCGCCGAGGTGAACAGCACCGGCGTCGTCTCGCCCCGCAGGAAGGCCTCCTGGTCGTGGTCGCCGCCGTCGGCCGACAGCAGCTCGCACTCTTCGGTCGCGTTGACCCAGTCGTCGCCCGCGGCCTCTTCGGCTCGCTCGGGCGCGATGTGTTCCTCTGGCGCCGCGGTGGCACCGCCGGCCGTGCGGGTGAACCGGATGAAGTTGCCGCTGCGGCGATCCAGGACTCCCTTGAAATCCCCGGCGATACCGACCGGCCAGGTCAGCGGGGTGGGCTTGAGCCCGATTCGATCTGCGATCTCGTCGAGCAGTTCCAGTGCGTCGCGGCCCGGCCTGTCCCATTTGTTGATGACGGTGAGAATCGGGATGCCGCGATGGCGGCACACCTGGAAGAGCTTGAGCGTCTGTGGCTCAAGGCCTTTCGCGGCGTCGATCAGCATGACCGCGCAGTCGACGGCACTGAGCACCCGGTAGGTGTCCTCGGAGAAGTCGGCGTGGCCCGGGGTGTCGAGCAGATTGATGACGCAGTCATGCCCGTCGGGGGAGGTGTAGGGGAACTGCAGTGCGGTGGACGTGATCGAGATGCCCCTGGCCTGCTCCATCTCCATCCAGTCCGACACGGTGGCGCGCCGCCCGGCCTTGCCGTGGATGGCGCCGGCCTCGGTGATCACCCGGGCGTGCAACACCAGTGCCTCGGTCAGCGTGGACTTACCGGCGTCGGGGTGGCTGATGACCGCGAAGGTCCGGCGGCGGCCCGCCTCAGTGGCCAGGCGGGCTGCGGCGGCCGCGCTCGCAGCGGGGCGTACGTCCAGGTCGTGGTCCATCGGAGTCAATGCTATTTGGCCGGGGCCACTTCACCCCAATCGTGGCCGGGGGCCACTTCACCCCAATCGTGGCCGGGGGCCACTTCACCCCAATCGCGAGGCTATAGGGCGGCCACGATGTCGAGCAGGCGTTGCAGGGTGGCCAGCTGCTCCGGGTAGCCGCCCTCCAGCTTGGCGAGCAGCGTGGTGATCCCCACGGCCTGATACCGGCGAACCCGCTCGGCAATGCCCGCCGGTGTGCCAACAAGATTGGTGAGCCGGCCGAGGTCGATCGGCACCGCGGCCCGGGCCTCGTCGCGCTTGCCGATGCGCCACAGTTCGGCGACGTTGCCGACCTGCTCCGCGTAGCCCAATCGGGCGAACGCCTCGTTGTAGAAGTTGCGGCCGCCGGCCCCCATCGCGCCGATGGTGAATGCGTAGCCGTCGGCGTGCCGGCGGGCCGCGGCCTCGGCGGAGGCGTCGTCGTCGTGGAATTCGACGGCGACCGGTGCGACGAGATCGAGATCGGTCAAGGACCGTCCGGCGCGTTGCGCGCCGTCGCGCACCGGACCGAGGAACACCTCAGCTGCTTCGGGAATGAACGCATTGCCGAGCCAGCCGTCAGCCATCTCACCGGTGAGCCGCAGGTTGCGCGGGCCCATGGCCGCGACATAGACCGGGACCTGCCGCGGCCGCACCATGGGTTTCAGCGCAACGCCGTCGCTGTCGGGAAGCGGCAGCGGATAGATCTCACCAGGATGCTCGAGGCGATCGCCGCGGCTGACGATTCGCAGGATCTCGATGGTTTCCCGGGTCGTTTCAACCGGTTTGCGGAACCGGACGCCGTGCCAGCCCTCCATGACCCGCGGGCCCGAGGTGCCGATTCCCAGACGAAACCGGCCATCGGAGAGCTCCTGCAGGCTCAGCGCGGATGTCGCCAGCATCGCGGGGCTACGCGAACCCAGTTGCACCACAAAGGTGCCCAGCCCCAGCGTCGTCGTCTTCGCCGCCAGGAACGCCAGCCCGGTGAGGGCGTCGTATCCCCACACCTCCGGGATCCAGACCGAATCGACGCCGATGCGCTCGGCGGCAACGGCGAATTCCACCGCGCCGGGCAGGCGCGGTTCGATCAGCGTTGCAACCTTCATCGCCGCGCTCGCATGCATGGCACGCTACAAGAGTGCGCTATCGCGATCAGCCGACAATCGAAGTGTCCCAACGCGTCCACTGCGACGTTGCCACCGCGTGGCAGTACGTCACCGACATCACCGTGCCGGCGCGGTGCTCGGCCGAACTGCAGTCCGCCGAATGGCTCGACGGCGCCGACCACGTCGAGGTCGACGCCCGCTTTCGCGGCCGCAACAGCAACGAGGCCATCGGCAATTGGGAAACGGTGTGCCAGGTCGTCGAGGTCGACGATCAGCGCCGCTGGGTGTGGGATGTGCTGGGCCACGACGGCCCGATCGCCAGTTGGGGGTTCGAGGTCGAACCTGCAACCGACGGCGTGCTGATCCGGCAGTGGGCGCGGATGGGGCCCGGACCGTCGGGACTCAACGTCGCGATCGCGGCACAACCGGACAAAGAAGCCAGGATCGTTGCGCGCCGGTTATCGGACTGGCAGCGCAATATGGCGGCCAACCTGGAATGGATTCGCCTCCAGATCGAAGACTGACCCGGCTCAGGGTGCGGGTCAGGTGACCGCGGGTCAGCGACGGGGCAACGTGGACAGATAGACCGCGGCCAGTGTGCTTCCGATCCGGCTGCAGTGGTCGATGATCTGCCGGGCGTCGCCGTCGATCAGCCCCGTTTGCCATGCCGTGATCAGTTCGACGAAGCCGCCGATGCCGACCAAAGCGTCTATCCGCAAACCGATTTCGTTGGCGTCGGGCTTCAGGTAGGGCCCGGCGGCGCCGACCATGATGTTGGTGGTCTGATGCAGCACTGCCGTGCGCCGTTGCTCCAGGACGGCACTGCCGAGGTGGCGGCCGAACATGATCTGCGCCCAACCGGGGTCGGCGGACGTCCGTTCGACGACGACCGCGATCCCCTTGGCCAGGGTGTCCATCGGCGGCCGGTCGCGATCCTCGGTGAGCACGGTCATCAGGTTGGCGAGTAGGTCGTCTTTGATTCCGTCCCACACGGTGGACAGCAGGTCGTCGCGGTCGCTGAAATGCTCGTAGAAGTACCGGTCGTTCAATGAGGTCCGCGCGCACACCCCGCGCATGGTGACCGCGGCCCATCCGCTCTCCACCCAGATC
>JBAXUD010000201.1:0-6340 GCA_037129875.1 Mycobacteriaceae bacterium | reverse complement strand
ATGCCGAAGTAGGCCTTGACTTTATGCAGAGTGCTCATCCGCTGACCCTTCTGGAGCTGAACTTCGACTGATGTGAAGCTGGTGACCGTGATGATCTTGTGACTAGAGTGACTACTCAGGGAGACGTTAAAGGACGTTCACCCATTAGCGCCGTACCGACACGCACACACGTTGATCCGTGTCGCACCGCGGCCTCCAGATCACCCGACATGCCTGCGGAGAGTTCGCCTGCCCCGGGATGGGCGGTGCGGATCCGCCGGTGCTCGGCGGCCAGGACGGCGAAGGCGGTATCGGGATCGGCCCCCAGCGGCGGAACCGCCATGAGCCCCGCCAGTTCGAGCGCCTCTGAATCGTCGATCTGGGCGCACAGCAGGTCCACCGCCTCCGGATCACCGATGTCCACGCCGCCGCGTTCGGTGTCACCGTCGAGGCTGATCTGCACGAACACCCGCAGCGGGCGGCTCCGGCAGCCCTCCGCAAGCGTCCGGGCGCTGGCATCGTCGAGTGCCGCGGCCACTCTGCCGGTCGACACCGAGTGCACCGTATCCGCCCATCGCGCAATGTATTTCGCTTTGTTGCGCTGAATCCGCCCGACCATGTGCCAGCGCGCGGAACCGGGGTCCGGACCTGAATCGCTTCCCGCGACCAGCCGGTCGAACTCGGCAATCTTGGCCGCGGCTTCCTGCTCCCTGGATTCGCCGAAGGCCCGGCATCCCAACCGCCACAGGATGGCGACGTCACTGGCCGGGAAGAACTTCGTGATCGGCAGCAGCGTGATGCCGTCAACCGGACGGCCGGCGGCCTCGGCGGCCCGCGCCAGCCGGGACCGCACGCCCGCCAGCCCGGCGGTCAACTCCGCCACCCGTTCCCCCGGCCCCCAGTCGTGCGTCATGGGTGTCACTGGATCCACACCAGAGAAGCCAGGCGTCCGGTCGGTGCATCGCGCCGGTGGCTGAACAGTGCGGGGTCCTGCACGGTGCACCGCGGATCGATGTCGATGGCGGTGATCCCGGCGGACAGGAGTTGCCGCGCGATTCCGGCCCGTAGATCCAAAGCCGGCGTGCCGCGTGGTGTCGTCGTGCGACTGCCGGGCAGTAGCGCCTCGACGTCGGCCGCCATCTCCTCGGGCACTTCGTAATTGGGGCCGCTGACCGCGGGGCCGAGCAGCACTGAGATGTCGGGCGCGTGCGCGCCGGCGGCCAGCATCGCCTCCACGGTCCGCACAACCACCCCGCCGGCCGCTCCAACCCGTCCGGCATGGGCCGCACCGATGACTCCGGCGCGGGCATCGGCGAGCAGAACCGGGACGCAGTCCGCAGTGATGACGGCCAGCGCCAGTCCCGGCGTGGTGGTCACCAGCGCATCGGTGCCGTCGACCGGTTCGGGCCGCGGTGCGTCGACCACCTCGACGTGCACACCGTGGACCTGGTTCATCCACACCACGTGGTCGGCGGGCAGACCGATGGCCGACGCGAGCCGGTTGCGGTTCGCCTCCACCGCAGCCGGGTCATCGCCGACGTGGTCGCCGAGATTGAAGGACTCGTAGGGCGGTGCCGAGACGCCGCCGGACCGATCGGTGGTGACCCTGCGAATGCGGACGGTCACGGACCGAGCCGGGCTCAGTGCCGCATGAACGGCGGCACGTCGACGTCGTCGTCGTCATCCCCGAACGGTGACGAGCCGTTGGTCCGGGCCCCGACCTTCATCGGCTCGAGCGGCTCGAACAGCGGTCCGCCTGCCACCTGACCCGCCGTGGCGGGCGCGATGATGTGGGTGGTGGAGATCGAGGGCGCCGGCGGCGGCAGGGTGGGCGCGGCGGCGACCGTGGCGGCCTCGGCGGCGGCCGTCGCCGGACCGCTGGTGGCGTTGCCGATGATGATCGCCCGGCGGTTGACGCTGTTGGCGTCGAAGCCCGCCGCGATGACGGTCACCCGCACCTCGTCACCGAGCGAGTCGTCGATGACCGTGCCGAAGATGATGTTCGCGTCGGCATGGGCGGAGTCCTGAACCAGCGAGGCGGCCTCGTTGATCTCGAACAGGCCCAGGTCGCTGCCGCCGGCGATGGACATCAGCACGCCCAGCGCGCCTTCCATGGATGCCTCGAGCAACGGGGAGTTGATGGCGATCTCGGCGGCCTTGACCGCCCGGCCTTCCCCGCGCGACGAACCGATACCCATCAGAGCCGTGCCGGCGCCGCTCATGATGCCTTTGACATCGGCGAAGTCGACGTTGATCAGACCGGGGGTGGTGATCAGGTCGGTGATGCCCTGGACGCCGTTGAGCAGCACCTCGTCGGCGCTGCGGAAGGCATCCATCAACGACAGGCTGGCGTCGCCCATCTGCAGCAGCCGGTCGTTGGGAATGACAATGAGCGTGTCGCAGCTCTCCCGCAGCGAGGTGATGCCGTTCTCGGCCTGAGTGGACCGCCGCTTGCCCTCGAACGAGAACGGCCGGGTCACCACGCCGACGGTCAGGGCTCCGAGCTTGCGCGCGATGTTGGCCACCACCGGCGCGCCGCCGGTTCCGGTGCCGCCGCCCTCGCCGGCGGTGACGAACACCATGTCCGCGCCGCGCAGCAGTTCTTCGATCTCGTCCTTGGCGTCTTCGGCGGCCTTGCGGCCGACTTCCGGATCGGCCCCGGCGCCCAGGCCGCGGGTGGACTCCCGGCCCACGTCGAGCTTGACGTCGGCGTCACTCATCAGCAACGCCTGGGCATCGGTGTTGATGGCGATGAACTCAACACCTTTGAGTCCCTGTTCGATCATCCGGTTGACGGCGTTGACGCCGCCGCCGCCGATACCAACGACCTTGATGACGGCGAGATAGTTATGCGGGGGGGTCATCGGTGTGGTCTCCTCCGTGACAGGGACGTTTCCTGGGGCCTGACGCTTCCGCAACTTCCCGGCCAAACCCTCAACCTCAACCTCAGGCTTAGAGTTATGTCAAGTTGTTGCGTAGTGAGAACCGTAGGACCGGGCAGCGCCGGATTGGGGAGGCGCGCCCGCGTGTCGCTTGCGAATTTCCTACTTGACGGTCGGCAGATCCGGACTGGACACGTCGTACACCCGACCCGGTTGGGTCAGCAGCGCCGCCAGTTTGTCGGCCTTCTCCTCGGTGCGGTCGGTGGTCCCCCACACCACGGTCCGGCCGTCGGCGAGCGTCAGGGTGACCGACGCCACCGACGGTGCGGCGATGCGGCTCACCTGGGCCACCACCTCGGGCCGCAGTGCGGTCATCACCTGCAGTGCAGCCATGGTCGGCGGATCGGCGGGTCCGGGGTTGTCGACGTCGAGATAGGTAAGTCCCGGTGGCGGCGGGGCCGTCGCGAAGTCCACCCCGTCCCGGTCGAACAGGTGCGGTCCGTCCGGGAAGTCCTTGACCGCCAACGGAATCCGCTCGGCGATACTGATGCGCAGGGTCGACGGGTACTCGCGCTGAACCCGAGCGGTGGCGACCGCGCGGATACCGGCCACCCGGTCGGCGACCGCGTCGGTGTCGATCTGCAACAGCGGGGTCCGCAGCGGGACCGCGGCGGCGTCGAGGACCTGTTCGCGGGTCACCGCACCGGTGCCGGTGACGACCACCGAGCGCGCCGACATCACCGGGGTGAAGTAGAGCACCAGACCCAGCGCCACGCTGACCACTGTGAGCACGACGAGCCAGACCAGGAGTTTGAGGCCCTTGACGGTCCGGTCGGCCAATCCGGCCGGCTCCTCGACGAGCTGACCGCGGGCCCGGCGCTTGGCCTCACGGCGGGCCTGCTCGATGGCCGTCGCACGCTGTTGAGCCTCGCGGCGCTCGGCGCGTTCGCGGCGCGCCTGCCGGCGCGGGCCCTCGGGATCGCCGGCCGGTTCGTCGACAGCCGATTCCTCGATGGCCGATTCCTCGATGGCCGATTCCTCGATGGCCGATTCCTCGATGGCCTGCTCGGTGTCGATGGGTTCGGGTCCGGTGCCTTCGGCGCCGTCCGACGGTTCCGGGGCGGCCACCTCGTCGTCAGCGTCCGGTGCCGCGAACGGCGGCTCAGGCGTCTCCGGCGGCCCGCTCACCCCGACCACCCCGGGCCACCGGCGGCCGCATCGAGCGCCGCGATGATCTCCGGGCCGAGCATCGTGACGTCACCGGCACCCATGGTGACCACCACGTCGCCCGGCCGCGACGATGCCGCCACCTGCTCGGCGACAGCGGAGAAATCCGGCAGGTAACGCACGGGGGCGCGGACGTGTTCTGCGATGGTGGCGCCGCTGATACCGGGCAGCGGCTGCTCCCGGGCGGCGTACACGTCGAGCACGAAAACCTGGTCGGCGATGCCCAGTGCATCGGCGAAGTCACGGGCGAAAGCCTTTGTGCGCGAATACAAGTGGGGCTGGAAAACCACAATGCTGCGGCCACCCGCGCTGGTCTGCCGACCGGTCGGGCTCTGCCGGGCGACGTCACGCAGCGCCGTCAGCGCGGCCCGGACTTCGGTCGGATGGTGGGCGTAGTCGTCGAAGACCCGGACCCCGTTGGCGGTGCCCACCAGTTCGAACCGGCGGCGCACCCCCTCGAATCCGGCGAGGGCGTCCAGCACCGCCTCGACCGGCGCGCCGGCCTCGACCGCGGCGAGCAGTGCGGCCAGCGCGTTGAGTGCCATGTGCCGGCCCGGCACCGCCAACCGCATCGCCCGCTGGTGGGACTCCCCCGCCAACTGGATGTGGGCGACCGCACCGGTTCCATGCTGCTCCCAGCCGACCAGCCAACCCGCCGGCACCGCCGCCGGGTCGCTGCCGTAGCGCAGCACCCGCACGCCGATGGCCGCGCTGCGCTGGCCCAGTGCCGCCGCGCCGGGATCGTCGGCGCACACCACCAGCGCGCCGCCGGGGGCGAGTCGTTCGACGAACTCGTCGAAAACCGCGGTGTAAGCCTCACGCGTGCCGAAGTAGTCGAGATGGTCGGCCTCGATGTTGGTGACCACCGCCACGTCGGGGATGTACTCCAGCAGTGAGCCGTCGCTTTCGTCGGCCTCGGCCACGAAGACGTCGCCGCTGCCGTGGTGGGCGTTGGTGCCGGCCTCGCCCAGATCACCGCCGACCGCGAAGGAGGGGTCGAAACCGCTGTGCTGCAAGGCGACGATGAGCATCGACGTCGTGGTCGTCTTGCCGTGCGTCCCGGTCACCAACAGGGTCCGGTGTCCGGCCATCAGCTTGGCCAGCACCGCCGGACGCAGGATCACCGGCACCGCGCGGCGGCGGGCCTCGACCAGTTCGGGGTTCGTCTTGGGGATGGCGGCATGGGTGGTGATGACGGCGGTCGGGCCATCAGGCAGCAGATCGAGGTGGGCCGGGTCGTGGCCGATACTGATCAGCGCTCCCCTGGCCCGCAGCGCGGCGACACCGCGTGACTCCTTGGCGTCCGAGCCCGACACCATTGCGCCGCGGTCGAGCAGGATGCGCGCGATGCCGGACATCCCGGCTCCCCCGATGCCCACCATGTGCACCCGGGCCAGTTCGGGCGGCAGCGGCCGCCGGACGCCGTTCACCGGCGGACCTTGCGGCCCGCACGCGCCACCTCGAGGACCACCGCCGCGACACGGCGTGCCGCGTCGCGGTGGCCGACCTGGGCCGCCGCATCGGTCATCGCGGCCAGCAGCGGAGCGTCGGTGATCAGCCGCACCACCTCACCGGCCACATAGCCCGGGGTCAGATCGGCGTCGTCGACCAGCAGGCCGCCGCCGGCATCGACCACCGGCAGCGCATTGAGTCGCTGTTCGCCGTTGCCGATCGGCAGCGGCACGTAGACCGCCGGCAGCCCGACGGCCGACACCTCGGCGACGGTCATCGCCCCGGATCGGCAGATCGCCAGATCCGCAGCGGCATAGGCAAGGTCAATCCGGGTCAGGTACGGGACGGCCACGTAGGGCGGATCGCCCGGATTCGGGTCCGGCAGGTCCAGGGTGTTCTTCGGTCCGTGCGCGTGCAGGACGGACACTCCCGCGGCAGCCAACTCTGCGGCTGCGGCCGACACCGCCCGGTTGATCGATACCGCTCCCTGCGATCCGCCGAACACCAGCAGGACCCGGGCGTCGTCGGCGAAGCCGAAATGCGCGCGCGCCTGCGCCCGCAGCCCCGCCCGGTTCAGACCGGTGATCGACGCGCGCAGCGGCATTCCCACCACTTCGGCGCCGTCGAGCCCGGAGTCGGGAACCGCGGCCAGCACCCGGCGCGCGATCCGCGCCCCGAGCCGGTTGGCCACTCCTGCGCGGGCGTTGGCTTCGTGCACGACCACCGGGACGCTCCGGCGGGCAGGAGCGAAGCGACCCGGGAATAGGCCCCGGCGGGCAGGAGCGAAGCGACCCGGGAAT
>JBAXUD010000200.1:0-6348 GCA_037129875.1 Mycobacteriaceae bacterium | reverse complement strand
CAAAGCAGAACTCGTGCTCGCCGCGTTCATCGAGGGCATCCAGCAGGACGACGACTCGCCCGACACCGGCACGCTGCGCGGCGATCTGGTGGCACTCGGGGACATGATCTGCCGCCATGCCCGCGAGCACGCCGCCACCATGCGGGCGGTGCTCGGCGAACTCAATCGCATTCCCGCCCTTCAAACCGCGCTGCAGCGCTTTCTTGCCGGGCGCAAAGCGCTGACCCAGGACATCTTGACCCGCGCGGTGCACCGCGGCGAGCTCGACGCGGCCGCGATCGATTCCGATCTGTGGGACGTCCTGCCCGGCTACCTGATCTACCGGGCGGTGATCCAAAACCGCCCGGCCACCCGCAAGACGGTTCGGTCCTTGGTCGACCACGTCGTCCTGCCCGGTTGGCAGGGTTAACGCTGCGTCGGACAGTACTGACCAGTACTGTCTGCAGGATGATCGGCCGAGTCCTCGCACGACACTGGACGGTGCCCTTCGCCGTCGCGGTGATCGCGCTGGCCGCATTCGCGGTGTACCGGTTGCAGGGCGCCTTCGGATCGGAGAACCAGGCGACCCCGGGCGGGATGGCCGACCAGATCGTGCCGTTCAACCCCAAGCGCGTTCAGCTCGAGGTGTTCGGCGACCCGGGCGCGACCGCGACGATCACCTACATGGACGTCAACTCCCACCCACAGCGCGTCGACGGCGCATCCTTGCCGTGGCTCTACGACGATTCGACGACCACCCCGGCGGTATTGGTCAACGTCCAGGCCCAGGGTGACGGCAGCACCCTGGGCTGCCGCATCACCATCGACGGGGTGGTCAAAGTGGAGCGCTCGCAGAGCATCCCGAGTGCCTACGTCTTCTGCTTGGACAAATCCGGATGAGCAACCGTCACGGCACGATCCCGCGGATTCCGCGGCTGATCCGCTTGGTGTCGATCCCGATCGCGATCATCTGGCTGGCGCTGGCCGCCTCGAGCAACGCCCTGATCCCGCCGCTGGAAGAGGTCGGGCGGGTTCACAACGTCGCCCAGAGCTCCAAGGACGCGCCGTCGCTGATCGCGTCCAAGCGGATCGGGTCGGTGTTCGGCGAGTACGACTCCGACAGCCTGGTCACGCTCGTGCTCGAAGGCGATCAGCCGTTGGGCCCCGAGGCCCACCGTTTCGCCGATGTGCTGGTCGGGGAGTTGCGGGCCGACACCGAGCACGTCCAGCATGTCCAGTACTTCTGGGGTGATCCGCTCACGGCGGCGGGTTCGCAGAGCAACGACGGCAAATCCGCTCTCATTCAGGCCTATCTGGTCGGCGACGCCGGTAGCAGTGAGGCCAACGAATCCGTCACCGCCGTCCGCGACATCGTGGACAAGACTCCGTCGCCCGCCGGGCTCAAGGCCTACGTCAGCGGTCCGGCGGCCCTGGTCGCCGACGAGTTCGCGGTGGGCGAGAAAGGCCACATCAAGGTCACCGCGCTCACCTTCGGGGTGATCGGGGTGATGCTGCTGATCGTCTACCGGTCCATCACCACCATGCTGCTCACGCTGGTGGCGGTCGCGATCCAGGTGGCCGCGGCCCGGGGCGTGGTCGCCTTCCTGGGGCACGTCGGCGTCATCCCGTTGTCGACGTATGCGACCAACCTGCTGACGTTGCTCTGCGTCGCGGCCGCAACGGATTACGCGATATTCCTGCTGGGCCGCTACCAGGAGGCGCGCCAGGCCGGTGAGGATCGCCAAGCCGCCTACTACACGATGTACCGCAGCACCGCCCATGTGATCATCGGTTCGGGCCTGACGGTCGCCGCCGCGGTGCTCTGTCTGCGCTTCACCCGGACGCCGTATTTCCAGAGCCTCGGCATTCCGGCCGGCATCGGGGTCCTGGTCACCCTGGTGGGCTCGCTGACCCTGACGCCGGCGGTCATCACGATGGGCAGCCACATCGGGTTGTTCGACCCCAAGCGCGCGATGCGGACCCGCGGCTGGCGGCGCATCGGCACCGCCATCGTCCGCTGGCCCGGGCCGGTCCTGGTGGCCTCGATCGCGGTGGCCCTCATCGGTCTGCTGGCCCTGCCCGGCTACAAGACCAGCTACGACGCCCGCCAATATCAACCGGACTGGGCGCCGGCGAAGGTCGGGTACGCCGCGGCCGAACGGCACTTCACGGCGGCCCGGCTCAACCCCGAGGTGCTGATGGTCGAATCCGACAAGGATCTGCGGACCCCGGCCAACATGATCGTGCTGGAGCGCGTCGCCAAGGAGGTCTTCCGCACCCGCGGTGTGGCGATGGTGCAGTCCATCACCCGGCCGCTGGGCACCCCGCTGGACCACACCTCGCTGGGCTTCCAGATGAGCGCGCAGAGTTCCGCACAGATTCAGAATCTGCCGTTCCAGCAGACTCGCGCCGATGACCTGCTCAAGCAGGTCGCCGAGATCTCCAGGTCGATCACCCTGCTGCAGCAGCAGTACGAGCTGCAGGGGCAGCAGTACGACCTCCAGCAACAGGCCACCGCCGCCACCGACGAACAGGTCACTGCCTTCCGGGAGACCTCCGAGACGATCAAGGAACTGCGCGACAAGGTCGCCTATGTCGACGACTTCTTCCGGCCGATCCGCAACTACTTCTATTGGGAGCCGCACTGTTTCGACATCCCGTTGTGTGCGACGTTCCGCTCGCTGTTCGACGCTCTCGACGGGGTGGATGCGCTGACCGATCAGTTCGGGCAGGTCACCGCAAGCCTCGATAAGCTCAACGCCCTGCAGCCCCAATTGCTGGCGCTGATCCCCGAACAGATGGCGCTGATTCCCGAGAACATCGCCATCCAGGAGCGCAACAAGGCGCTCCTCGAGAGCAACTACGCCACCCAGTCCGGGCTGTTCGCGCAATCGGCGGAGGCCTTGAAGAATTCCGACGCGATGGGTCAGGCCTTCGATCAGGCCAAGGACGACAGCACCTTCTACCTGCCGCCGGAGGTGTTCGACAACTCCGAGTTCAAGCGCGGCATGAAGCTGTTCCTGTCCCCGGACGGCAAGGCCGCGCGGATGATCATCACCCACAACGGCGATCCGGCGACGACCGAAGGCATTTCGCATATCGACCCGATCCGGCAATCCGCGGAGGAGGCCCTCAAGGGCACCCCGCTGGCCGGGTCGAGCATCTACATCGCCGGCACCGCGTCGGGGTTCATGGACGCCCGGGACATGGCGAACTACGACCTGATGATCGTCGTCATCGCCGCGATCAGCCTGATCCTGCTGATCATGGTCATCATTACCCGCAGCCTGGTCGCCGCGCTCGTCATCGTCGGCACCGTGGTGCTGTCACTGGGCGCCTCGTTCGGGCTGTCGGTGTTGATCTGGCAGCACCTGTTGGGCATTCAGCTGTACTGGATCGTGCTGGCGCTGGCAATCATCATCCTGTTGGCCGTGGGGTCGGACTACAACCTGCTGGTGATCTCCCGCTTCAAGGAGGAGATCGGCGCCGGCTTGAACACCGGACTCATCCGGACGATGGCCGGCACCGGGTCGGTGGTGACCGCCGCCGGTCTGGTGTTCGCCGTCACGATGTGCGGGTTCGTCGTCGGGGACCTGATGGTGCTCGCCCAGATCGGTACCACCATCGGCGTCGGCCTGATCTTCGACACCCTGATCGTGCGGTCGTTCATGACGCCGTCGATCGCGGCGCTGCTCGGCCGCTGGTTCTGGTGGCCGCTGAAGGTGCGGCCCCGCCCGGCCAGCACCATGCTGCGCCCCTCCGGAACCCGGCCCTCGGTTCGGACGCTGCTGCATCTCGACGAGCCGGATGACGACGACGAGGCCGCCCGCGAAGGCGTGGAGCCGGGGACCGCGCCCGCTCAGTAGCCGGAACGTTCAGGTCGAGTGAGCGGTTCGGATCTCGTCCTCGCCGTAGGTACGCCCGACAGCGACGTCGTTCTCGGATTGGCTGATGGATTCGCGGATGCCGGGTTGCGACAGCCAGTGCAGGGTCTCTCGAATCGACATCCTCATGCGTCGAATTTAGACCCAAAATGAGGTCACGCGAAGACCGAAATCCAAGGCGACGCTTACTGCCCAGGCCAGCAACCGCACAGCGGATGACGGCTCCAGCGCCGCGCCGCGATGGTCTGTGAGGCGACGTCGACTTCCAGGGTGGCGTCCAGCGTCGCAGGAGCCGCGACCGCACCCGCCGGAGCGCGCAGCCCGGCGATGATCTGCTGCAGCTGGCTCAGCGCCAGCGCCGCGGTGGCCAGCAGGGTGGGCCGGTCGGCGGTGCCCACCACCTCGCGCAGCTGAGCGGCCAGCGCGGGCCAGGCCGGGTCGCGGTCGGTGCGGTGCAGATCGGCACAAGAGAGGCAGCTGGTCAGCCCGGGGATCACCAGTGGGCCCACCACCCCGGCGCCGTCGCGCACCCGCACCGGCAGATGCGGCACCCCGGCGCTCTGTAGATCGCGCACCAGCCGCGGGTCGGCGGCCAGCGTATCGGCCAGCACCACCAGGTCCACCCCGACGGCCGCACCGGCGGCGTTGGCGTGGCTGGTCTGTCCCACCCGCGCCCCCGAGCAGCGCAGCCCCTCGGTCAGCAGTTCCGACAGCGGCCCGCTGCCGTGCACCCGGATCGACAACGCCCGCCCGCCGCGGTTTCCGCCCTCACAGCGCAATACCCCCGCGGCGATCAGCTCGTCGAGCAGGGCCCCGGAGGTGGCGTCGTCCAGGCCGTGGGCGCCGGCCAGCCGTCGCGCCGCCTCCAGGGGCATCGGCGCGGTGAGCGCCCGCAGCACCGCGGCCAGCCGGCCGGGCGTCAAACCCGTTGGGGGACGGACCAATACCGCGCGGCGCGGATCCCAGCCGATCTGCACGGCACCGTCGGGGCGCAGCAGCACCGGCATCGCCGGATCAAGCGCATACCGCATCCGGCGACTGTGTCACCGAAAGACCCGGCTCAACGACCGCTATCCACAGGCCCCTCGGGCTCATCGGAACCCGACTCGTGCACATCCTTCTCGAACTCGGCGATCACCGCGTCGATGTCGATGCCGCCGACGTCCCCGCCGATCACCCGGTCGATGAAACCGGCCGGTTCGTCCAGATCGGCCGAGGACGGCAACAGGTCGGGGTGCTGCCACACCGCGTCGCGGGCGTCGATGCCGGCGGCCTCGGTGAGCCGCTCCCACAGCACCGCCGCCTCGCGCATCTTGCGCGGCCGCAACTCCAGGCCCACCAGGGTGGCGAAGGTCTGCTCGGCCGGTCCGGCGGTGGCCCGGCGGCGTCTCAGCATCTCCGAGAGTGCGGTGGTGCCGGGGATCCGGTCGCCCAGGGCGGCGGCGACGACGGTGGACACCCAGCCTTCCACCAGTGCCAGCATGGTCTCCAGCCGCTCGAGGGCGGCCGTCTGCTCCGGGGTGGCCTTGGGTTCGAACATCCCTTGGGAGAGAAGCTCTTCCATCTTCGCCGGGTCCATCAGCGAGGCGGGGTCGATCCCGGAGGCCAGCTGCTCCATGCCGCTGATGTCGACCTTCATGCCCTTGGCGTAGGCCTCGACCGCACCCAGCAACTGACCCGAGAGCCACGGCACTCCGCTGAACAGCCGGTGATGCGCGGCTTCGCGGGCGGCCAGGAAGGTCAGGATCTCGCTGCGCGGGGTGTCCAGGCCCTTGGAGATCTCCTCGATGGCGCCGGGCATCAGCGCGGCTACCCCCGTCGGCCCCAGCGGCAGCCCGATGTCGGTGGAGGTCAACACTTCTCCCGACAGCCGGCCCAGCGCCTGGCCCAGCTGCGAGCCGAAGGCCATGCAGCCCATCTGGGTCATCATCGCCATCAGCGGCCCGGCCATCGCCTTGGCTTCCTCGGGCAGGCTCGTCGACCACACCGACGACATCTGTTCGGCCATCGGGTCGCACAGCCGCTTCCAGGTCCCCATGGTGTTGTCCACCCAGTCCTGCGGCGTCCACGCCGCACTGCGGGTGGCCCCGGCCGGCAGCGAGGTGGCGCCGTCGAGCCAGGTGTCGGCCAGGTGCACCGCATCGGCCACGGCCTTGGTGGTGGACTCCGAGACCGGGGCGGTGAAACCGATGGAACTCGACGCCAGCTTGCGGGCCAGGTCGTAGTTCACCGCACCGCCGCCGCCGGTGGCCATCGCGCCGCCCGCGCCGCTGAACATCTCGCCGAGCTTGCTGAAGATCTGCCCCAGATCGCCCACGTTGAAGTCCCCGCCGCCCAAGCCGAACGGGTTGGCGCCGCCGGGATCGCGGCCTTCGCCCTTGTCGCCCTTGTCGCGCTTGTCGGGGTCATCGCCGGGCGAGAAGCCAAACGGCACGTCAGCCATACCCTCACCGTACCCACCCGGGCCGACGGGTGAGAAAGCTGT
>JBAXUD010000020.1:0-16501 GCA_037129875.1 Mycobacteriaceae bacterium | reverse complement strand
AGGGCGACGGCAATCTGGCGCCGGTCACTGACGCCTTTGCGCATCGAGACGATCGCCCGTGGCGCGCTCAGGTGTTCCGGCCAGGCCTGCACGGCAGCGCCGGTCAGTACGGGTTGCGGGCCGATCTCCATCAACACGGTGCACCCCAGTGCCGCCGCGGTGCGCACGCTCTCGGCGAATTGCACCGGCTGGCGGGAATGCCGCCGCCAGTATCGAGCGTCGATCGGTGTTTGGGCGGTGAGCACGGCCGCGGTGCGGTTGCAGATCAGCGGCAAAGTCGGGGCAGCGAACTGAAACTGTGCTGCGTACGACTCGAATTCATCGAGCACCGGATCCAGCAGTTCCGAGTGGAAGGCGTGGCTGGTCTCCAGCCAGGTGCAGCGGATTCCCTCCCCGTTGTACCTCTGGACCAATTGTTCCAAATCCGCACCAGGACCCGACAGCACGGTGTTGGGACCGTTGTAGGCGGCCACCGACACTCGCGGGAACTCGCCGGCAATCCCCTCGACATGTTTGGCGTCGGCGAAGACCGCCACCATTGCCCCACCCTCGGGCAGGCTGCCGAACAGGCGGCCGCGTTCGGCCATCAGCCGTGCGCCGTCCTCGAGGCTGAACACCCCGGCCACGCACGCCGCGGCATATTGGCCCACGCTGTGCCCCAGTACCACGTCGGGCTCGATGCCCCACGACTGCCACAGCCGGGCCAGTCCCATCTCCACGGCGAACAGCGCCGGCTGTGCAAACGACGTGTGCCACAGTGTTTCTCGGGCGCCCTGCGGCAGTCTGCGATCGGTTTCGAACAGCACTTCCAGCAACGGGCGCGGCAGTGTGCCGTCCACGGCCTGCGCGCAGCGCCGCACGGTGTCGGCGAAAACCGGTTCGGCGTCGAACAACTCACGCGCCATCCCCGGATACTGGCTGCCCTGCCCGGTGAACAACCAAGCCGTCGTCGGCCGGTTGGTGTGAACGCCCTGTACCACATCGGGTCGCAGCCGGTTTTCGGCGAACTCGGCCAGGCCCTCGCGCGCATCCTCGACCGAATCTACGACCAGCGCGGCGCGATGTTCGAAATGCATCCGGCCCGTTCCAGCGGTGCGACATACATCGGCGAGGCGGACATCGGGGTGGTTGCTCAACCAGGCCTCGTAGCGCTGCGCCAACGCCACCAGTGCTTCCGGTGACCGCGCGGACAGCACCAGCACGTCGGCAGGCTGCTTGTGAGTGTCGGTCCCCTGGCTCGCTGCGACATCGCCCGCGGGGCTTGTCGGTTGCGGTGGCGCCTCTTCGATCAGTACGTGTGCGTTCGTGCCGGTGAACCCGAACGAACTCACGCCGGCGCGCCGCGGCCTGTCGTTGGCCCGCCAGGGAATTGCCTTGTCGACGACCCGCACCGGCAGCGAGTCCCACGGGATGTGCGGCGACGGATTGTCGAAGTGCAGGCTCTGCGGCAGCACTTCATGCTGCAGTGACAACACGACTTTGATCAGACCTGCCACCCCGGATGCCGATTCGAGGTGACCGATGTTGGACTTCACCGAACCGATCAGCAGTGGCCGGTCCGCGTCGCGCAAGGTACCGTAGGCGGCCGCGGCCGCCTGCACCTCGATCGGATCACCCAGCGGAGTGCCTGTCCCGTGCGCCTCGAGGTAGTCGACATCACCGCCTGTCAAACCGGCGCGAGCCAGCGCAGCTCCGATAAGCCGTTGCTGTGCACCACCATTGGGCACCGTCAAACCGCTGGATGCGCCATCCTGGTTCACCGCGCTGCTCGGAATGACCGCGCAGACCCGATCGCCATCACGTACCGCGTCGCTCAGCCTCTTGAGCACCAGAATGCCGCAGCCTTCACTGCGGACGTAACCGTCTGCGGAGGCGTCGAAGGTCTTGCATCGCCCGACAGGGGAAAGCATCCTGGCGCGGGATGCGGCGATCACACTCAACGGGCTCAGCAAGACGTTCACGCCACCGGCCAACGCCATATCGCAGTCACCGGAGTGCAATGCCTGGCAGGCCTGATGGACAGCCACCAATGCCGAGCTGCACGCGGTATCGACCGCCACTGCCGGCCCTTCGAGTCCGAGCGCGAACGCGACCCGACCGGAGATGGCATTGAGCGCGTTGCCCGTGATGAAGTGAGGTTCGATTTTATCGAATGACCCGGCCGACAGCAGATGCGCGTACTCGTTGGCCGCTACCCCCACGAAGATGCCGGTTCGGCTGCCGCGCAACGCCCCTGGCGAGTACCCGGCCCTTTCGAGACCCTCCCATACCGTTTCGAGCATCAGCCGCTGCTGCGGATCGATCCACACGGCCTCGCGCGGGGAGATCCCGAAGAACTCCGGATCGAATCCATCGATTCCGTCGACGAATCCGCCGAAGCGGGTGTAGATCTTGCCCGGGGCATCCGGATCCGGGTCGTAAAAGTCATCGATGTCGAAGCGGTCATCCGGGACTTCGCGGATCGTATCGACACCGCCGGACAACACCTCCCAGAACGCCTCGGGATCGGGCGCGCCGGGAAAACGGCACGAGACCGAGATGATCGCGATCGGTTCGTCCGTCCGCGTCGTCTGCGCGGACGCCGGTCGAGGCGCCGGCTTGGCCTGCTCGTTGAGTCCGAGGACGTCGCCGAGCAAGTAGTCGACCACATCGGAGATACGGGGGAAGTCCATCACGAGGGTGACGGGTATCTCCGCGCCCACTCCTGCTTCGATGCGGCGGCGCAATTCGATGGCCATCAGTGAATCAATGCCGAGATCGAAGAATCCCGCGTCCTCGCGGATCTCCGCGGCATCGACGCGCGTCACCTCCGCCACCGCGTTACGCAGATGATCGGCGAGAAGCTTCCTGCGCTGTTGAACCGGGGCGTTGGTGAGCTTCTCGACCAGTTGGGTGGTCCCAGCTGGAGTCGCAGACAGCGCCACGCCCGTCAGCTCGGTGGACACCTCACGCTCAAGTTCCGACAGGAATGCTCGTCGTCCCGCCTGCTGGTAGAGCGGCAGGAAGCGGGCCCAGTCGATCCTGGCCACTATTCCTTGCGCGCCCGCGTGCGCGGAGGAAGCCGCCACAACATCGACCAGACCCTCAAGTGCGTCTGCGGGTGACAACGTCCCGACCCCGCGCTGATCCAGTCGCGCGCGAGCCTCCGCGTCGGCCATGCCCCCCGACCAGGGACCAAAATTGACGCTGATCCCAGGGATACCCTGCTCACGCAGTCGCCAGGCCAGCCCGTCCAGGAACGCGTTCGCCGCACCGTAGGCGGTCTGACCGAATCCGCCCCACACCGACGCGATCGAGGAGATGTTGAGGAAGAAGTCCAGCTTCATGTCAGCCGCCGCTTCGCTCAAATACCAAGCACCCCAGACCTTCCCAGCGAAGACGCGATCCACTTCGGCGTCGTCCAGATTGCTCAGCGCAGTGGTGCCGATCTCGCCCGCGGCATGGATGATGCCGGCCAGCGGCGGTAGCTCGGCTTGCACGGTGATCAACAGGCGTGCGACGTCGTGCGGATTGGCGACATCGGCAGCGACGACCCGGAGTTCGCAGCCGTACTGGTCGCCCATCGCATCGATGCGCTGTTGGGCGGCATTGCCGGGCGCGCGTCGACTGATCAGCACCACATGCCTGGCGCCGTGCGCGGCCAGGTATTCCGCGATCTCCAGCCCGATGGATCCGAGCCCCCCGGTTACCAGATACGTTGCGTCACTGCGCAGTTCCAGTGAAATCGCGCTCGGCTGTCCAGCCCGTCGAACTAGCCGGGGCACATAGACCGCTTGATCACGTAGCGCGACTTGGTCTTCCCGAATATCCGAGTCACACGGTGCCGCCACCAGCTGATCGATCAATCGCGACCACTCGTCGGTGGTCCCTTCGGCCAGATCCGCCAGTCCGCCCCACAGTCGCGGATGCTCCAGCGAGGCGGCACGACCGAACCCCCACAGGCAAGTCTGATCCGGTGACACGGTGTCCGCGTCGGTGACTCGCTGCGCGCCGCGGGTCACCATCCAGATGGGTGAGCGCAGTTCGGCGGCGACAGCGGCGCGGAAGAGTCGCCGCGTTCCGCCCAGGACCCGGTGTTGCATCCGCAACAGCGACTCCGTCGATGGCGCTCTGTCCGGGTCGAGGGCCGCGACATGCAGGATACGGAGCGTCGGTTCCTCTGCCGCAACGGCACGCAACGCGACTTCGAGCCGCTGCCCGTCCGCGTCGGACATCGGCAGCCCGAGAATCCGGTGCCGGTGCCCGCCTGCGGCCAGCGCGTCGACCAATGGCGCAAGTACCTCGGCGTCGTCGCCGATGAGGAGCCAGGCAGCTCCCCCGCCGGTGTCCGCATCCGAGGCCGGCGAGGATCCACCAGCGGTTTTCTCCCAGCGAATCTCGTAGCGGGAGTCCTTGGTGGACTGGGCTTTACGTTGGTGGTCGGACCGGACCGGCTGCTCACGGATCCGGTACTCGCGATGCTGGAACGGATAGGTGGGCAGGTCAAGCTTGCCCGCCGGTCCCTGCCGGACAGCGTCGAAGTCTGGCAGGTGGCCGAGGACGTACGCGTCGGCAAGGGCTTCGGTGATCTGGCGCTGGTCGGCGGTGTTGCGACGCAATGACGCGATCGCCCGTGGCGCAGGGGCCGTGTCGGGCCATGCCCGCAGGGCTGCGGCAGTGAGCACCGGTTGCGGGCCCACCTCCAGCAGCACCTTGCAACTCAGCTCGGCAAGGGTGTGCACGCTCTTGGCGAATTCGACCGGCAGGCGAGCGTGGCGCTGCCAGTAGGCGCCATCGAGTTTCACGCGCCCGCCCAGCGCGTCGCCGGTGCGGTTGCACACCAAAATCCGTTGCGGTGGGCTGAAATTGAACCGGTTGGCGTATGACTCGAACTCGCCTAGGACCGGATCCAGCAGCGCCGAGTGGAACGCGTGGCTGGTGTCCAGCCATTCACACCGCACACCGTCGGCTGTCAATCCGGCCACCACCCGGTCCAGGTCCTGTGCAGGTCCCGACAGCACGGTGTTGGCACCGTTATAGGCGGCCACCGACAGAGTCGGGTACTCGTCGATGGCGCTCTCGACGCGCTCGGCAGCGGCGAACACCGCGACCATCCGACCGCCTGCAGGCAAACTGCCGAACAGGCGCCCGCGCTCGGCCGTCAGCACCGCGCCGTCGTCGAGGCTGAACACGCCCGCGACACAGGCCGCCGAATATTGGCCGACGCTGTGGCCCAGCACCACGTCGGGTTCGAAGCCCCACGATTGCCAGAGCCGGGCCAGGCCCACCTCGACCGCGAACAAAGCGGGTTGGGCGTAGCGGGTCTGCCGCAGCATCTCTGCTGCGTCAATGCTGTCCGCGTCGCCGCTGCCGAAAATCACATCCAGCAAGGGCTTTTCGAGTACACCGGCGACTGCCGCCGCGCACCGGTTCAGCGTTTCGGCGAACACCGGCTCGGTATCGAACAGTTCCCGCGCCATCCCGACGTATTGGCTGCCTTGACCGGGGAACAGCCACGCCGTCTTCGGCCTGCGATCGGATACTCCGCGCACCAGACCAGGTGCCGGGCGGTCGTGCGCGAGCGCGCCGAGCAGCTCAATGGCAGATCCGGTCGAATTGACCACCAGCGCAGCACGATTCTCGAAGTGCGCTCGCCCCACTCCCGCGGTGAAGCACACGTCCGCCAGGGTGGCCTCCGGGTGGTTGGTCAACCAGCTGCGGTATCGATCGGCGACCTGCATCAGTGCCGCGGGTGTACGGGCCGAGAGCGGAAGCACGCTGAACTTCCCGTCCCTGGGCTGCTCGAGGGGGTCCGGTGCCTCCGCGGGCTGGGCCACCGGAGCTTCTTCGAGGATGACGTGCGCGTTGGTCCCGGCGAACCCGAACGAGCTGACTCCCGCAACGCGGGGCCGACTGTTGCGTTCCCAGGGCATCGTCTCCTTGACGACTTCGACCGCCAGCTGGTCCCACGGAATGTGCGGTGACGGGTTCTCGAAGTGCAGATGCTTGGGCAGGGTCTCGTGCTCGAGCGACAGGATCACCTTGATGACACCCGCGATCCCCGCGGCTGCTTCCAGGTGTCCGATATTCGTCTTCACCGAGCCGATCAACAGCGGCCGGCCCGGATCGCGTCCGGCACCGAGCACTGCACCTGCGGCCTGGACCTCGATCGGGTCGCCCAGTGACGTCCCGGTGCCGTGAGCTTCCAGGTATCCGACGTCGCTGGGTTGCAGGCCCGCACACTTGAGCGCCGCGGCAATAACCCGTTGCTGGGCAATCCCGTTCGGCACCGTCAAGCCGCCCGATGCGCCGTCCTGGTTGATCGCGCTGCCGCGGATCACCGCCCGAATCCGGTCACCGTCGCGAATCGCGTCCTCGAGACGTTTGATGACGATGACGCCGCAACCCTCGCTGCGCACGTAGCCGTCCGCGGCCGCATCGAATGTCTTGCACCGGCCGTCGGGCGCCAGCATGTGCGCGCTGGAGAAAATCATCATGGTCGTCGGGGTGAGCAGCGCGTTCGCACCGCCGGCCAGCGCGAGGTCGCATTCCCCCAAGCGCAACGCCTGGCATGCCTGATGGATAGCCACCAGCGACGAGCTGCACGCCGTGTCAACGGCGACCGCGGGACCGTGCAGCCCCAGCCGATGGCTGATCCGGCCCGCTGCCGCAGCATTCGACGTCCCGATGCCCAAATAGGCCTCGATCTCGGGGGAGGTCAGCTCGCCGAATGCCATTCCCAGAAAGTCATGGGTAGCCAAACCGACGAAAACACCGGTGTTGGTATCAGCCAGCGCCGTCGGCGCAGTGCCCGAATGCTCCACCGCCCGCCACGCCGTCTCCAGCAAGAGCCGATGCTGCGGGTCCATCATGCTGACCTCGCGCGCCGACATACCGAAGAACGGCGCGTCGAACCCCGACACGTCATCGACGAAACCGGCACGACGGGTCACGACCTTCCCCGGAACACCTGGTTCCGGATCGAAGAACTCGTCGGAATCCCACCGGTCCCGGGGCACCTCCGATACCGCATCCCGGCCTTCCCGCAGCACCTGCCAAAATTCGTCCGCGTCCGAGGCACCCGGAAAACGCGCCGCGTAGCCGACGATCGCGAAACCCGCCGCCGGCTCCATCAGACCCGCGACGGACGTCCCTCGGCTCTTGTCGTCGGGTTCGGCACGGTGACTTTCCGGGATTTGTTGTCCCACATAGTCGGCGACCACGCTGGGGGTTCGGTGGTCGAAGATCAGCGTGGATGGCAGCGTCAGCCCGGTAGCGGTATTGAGGCGGTTGCGCAGTTCGACGCCAGTCAGCGAGTCGAAGCCGAGGGTTTGGAATTCGGCCTCGGGGTCGATGTCCTCGGGGGACGGCCAGCCCAGCACCTCAGCGGCCTGCAAACACACCACCCCTACCAGCAGGTCGTGCTGTTCACTGGGAGCGAGCCCATCAAGTCGTTGTGCCAGTGCCGACTTCGATTGGGCGGCACTACCGGTGTCCTCGATCTGGCGTCGTCGCGGGCCGCGTGCGAGCCCGCTGAACAACACCGGCAACCCACCGCTCTGGGCCAGCGCGTCCAGCGCGGCCCGGTCCAGGCGGGTGGCCACCATCACGGGGTGATCAATCACCAGCGCGGCGTCAAGTAACTCCAGCGCCTGCCCGGGGTTCATGGGGGCCAGTCCGCTGCGGCTCATCCGGGCCCGATCGCGGCTGCTCAATTGAGCGCCCATACCGCTGGGCTGTTCCCACAACCCCCACGCCAGTGATATCCCGGCCAACCCTGCGGCCTGCCGGTGAGCAGCCAACCCGTCGAGAAACGCGTTGGCCGCCGAGTAGTTCCCCTGCCCGGGTGCGCCCACCGTGGCCGCGATCGAGGAACACAGCGCAAACATCGACAAATCCAGTTCACGGGTGGCCTCATGCAGGTTCCACGCCGCGTCCACCTTAGCCCGCAACACCGTGTCGACCCGATCCGGTGTCAATGACGTGATTGCTCCGTCATCGAGCACCCCGGCGGCATGAATCACGCCGCGGACCGGCGGGAACTCCCGAGACAGCTGGGCAAACAAACCCTGCACCGCATCGCGATCGGCCACGTCACAGGCCACCACCGCCACGTTGGCGCCGGCATCGGCAAGTTCGGCGGCCAGCTCAGCTGCTCCCTCGGCGCGATCGCCGCGCCGGCTGGCCAATACCAGATGCCGCACCCCATAGGCACCGACCATGTGGCGGGCCAGTTCCCCGCCGAGGGCCCCGGTGGCGCCCGTGATCACAACCGTGCCGCCGGCAAGCCCATCAGCCAGCGCCGAGGGCATGGTCAGAACCACCTTGCCGATGTGGCGGGCCTGGCTCATGAACCGCAAGGCCGCCGGCGCGCAACGCACATCCCAGCTGGTAACCGGCAGCCGATGCAACACGTCGGAGTCGAAATGCTCCCGCACCTCGCCCAACATCTCCTGCATGCGCACCGGGCCTGCCTCTGACAAGTCGAACGCCCGATAGGCCACACCGGGATAGTTGGCGGCGATCTCCTGCGTATCGCGGATATCGGTCTTGCCCATCTCGAGGAAACGCCCACCGCGAACGAGCAGGCGCAGCGAAGCATCAACGAAATCACCGGCCAGCGAGTTGAGCACCACATCAACGCCGCGGCCCTCGGTGACGGCCAGGAACTTCTCCTCGAAGTCCAGCGTTCGGGAATCACCGATATGTTCGTCATCAAACCCCATGGCGCGCAGCGTGTCCCATTTACCGCGGCTGGCGGTGACGAACACTTCCACCCCCCAGTGGCGAGCCAACTGCACCGCCGCCATGCCCACGCCACCCGTCCCGGCATGGATCAGCAGCGATTCCCCGGCGCGAATCGCGGCCAGATCGGCCAACCCGAACAAGGCCGTCAAGAACACCACCGGCACGGCGGCGGCTTCGGCCGGTGTCCAGCCCTGCGGCGTCCGGGTAATCAGTTCCTGATGCACCACGGCCAGCGGACCCGCGCCGCCCAGGAATCCCATGACCGCGTCACCGACGGTCACACCGGTGACCTCCGGACCGATCTCGATCACCACCCCGGCACCTTCGGCACCCAGCGGGGGGGCTTGGCCGGGATACATCCCCAGTGCGGCCACCACGTCGCGGAAGTTGACCCCTACGGCTGACACCGCTACCCGCACGTGCCCCGGCTGCAGCGGTGCATGCACCTCCGGGCAGGGCTGGAACACCAGATCCTCCAACGTCCCGCCGCCACCGGCGACCAACCGCCACGCCGACTCCCGCGCCGGCAGCGCCAGCAGCGGCGGGGTCGGGGACAGTCGGGCGGCATGAACTGTGCTGCCGCGCACCAACAGTTGAGCTTCGCCGACGTCAGCAAGCAACGCCACGTCCACCGCCGTGTCGGTGTCGATCAACACGATCCGGCCATCACTTTCGCCCTGCGCCGACCGCACCATGCCCCATACCGCCGCGGCGGCCAGGTCGGTGACGTCCTCGCCGGGCAACCCAACGCCACCATGGGTCAACACCACCAGAGTGGCCGCTCGATCCTGGCCCAACCAGGACTGCAGCACGTCGAGGGCGGCGTGGGTGGCCGCATACACCGAGCCCACCACATCCGAACCGGCAGACCTGCATTCCCACACCACGACACCGGCATCACCGCCGACGCTCAAGTCCTCCCAGGAGACCACCTCAGGCAGATCTGTCTCATCAATATCATTGTGGCTCAATGCTATTGGTGACCACATCACTTCCAACGGCCCCTGATCGGGTGCACCACCGGCCGCTGCAACCGCGGCGCTCAGCTGCTCGGCGCTGATCGGTCGCATGACCAGCGAGTCCACCGTCAGCACCGGCAATCCCGCGGCATCGGCCACCTCGATGGAGATCGCATCCGCCCCCGCCGAGGTAATGCGGGCCCGCACCCGCCCGGCACCCGCGGCATGCAACGACACGCCCCGCCAGCAGAAGGGCAGCCTCGTCTCGGTGGTATCAAGAGCCAGCCCCAGGGCATGCAGCACAGAGTCCAACACCGCCGGATGCATTCCCATCCCGTCGACCGCTACACCGGCCCCGGTAGGAGCGGCCACCTCGACGAAGAGCTCCGAATCGCGCCGCCAGATCGCGACCAACCCCTGAAACGCCGGGCCGTAGGCATAACCGCGCGCCGCCAACTGCGCATAGGCGTCCGAGATATCCACACTCTCCGCGCCCGCAGGCGGCCACACCGACAAGTCCGCCGAGGCCGCTGAAGCGTTCACCCCAAGCTTGCCTTCGGCATTCAGCAACCAGCCCTCGGATTGATCATCTCGGGAATACACCGACACCGCCCGGTGCCCTGACTCATCGGCGTTCCCAACGACCACCTGCACCTGCACCCCCATACCCGGGTGCATCACCAGCGGTGCGGCCAGCACCAACTCCTCGATGACCGCACAACCCACTTCATCACCGGCGCGGATGACCAACTCGACGAAACCCGCCCCGGGAAAGAGCACCGCCCCGCCAATCGCGTGATCGGCCAACCACGGCTGATCCGCCAGCGACAACCGGCCGGTCAACGCCACCCCATCGACATCGGGCCGCTGGACCACCGCGCCCAACAAGGCATGTTCAGTCCCGCCCAGACCCAAACCGGCCGAATCGGCGGGCCCATCCGCGCCCGGCGTCTCCCAAAAGCGCCGCCGCTGAAACGCATACGTGGGCAACTCGACCCGCCGCCCACCCGAGCCGGCGAACACCGCCGGCCAATCCACCGGCACACCGGAGGTGAACAACTGACCGGAGGCACCCAGCACCGAGGCCAACTCTGGGCGGTTCTTACCCAACGTCGCCACCACCACCGCCTCAGCCGGGGCTAACGATTGGGCGATGGAGCCCGTCAAACCACTACCGGGACCGACCTCGATGAAGTGGGTCGCCCCAGCCATCTGCAGGTGACGCACGCTGTCGGCAAACCGCACCGGCCGGCGAACATGCTCGACCCAGTACTGCGCAGACCCGAAATCACTATCGGCGCCGGCCAATTCGCCCGTCACGTTCGACACCAACCCGATCCTCGGCTCGCGCGGCTCAACCCGGGCCGCGACCCGTGCGAACTCCTCGAGCATCGGCTCCATCAACGGCGAATGAAACGCATGCGAGACCGCCAAGTGGTGCACCCGCCTGCCCTGCTCAGCAAACCGATCCGCAATCGCGCTCACCGTGTCCTGCGCGCCAGAGATCACCACCGATGTGGGCGCATTGATCGCCGCGATCCCCACACCCTCACCCAGCAGGGGCATCACGTCGTCTTCAGCGGCGGCCACCGCCACCATCGCCCCACCCGCCGGCAGCGCCTGCATTAACCGGCCCCGCGCGACCACCAACATCGCCGCGTCCGCCAACGTCAACGCCCCGGCTACGTACGCCGCCGCAAACTCCCCCACCGAGTGGCCCATCACGAAATCCGGCTGTACACCCCAGCGCCGCAGCACCGCGAACAGCGCCACCTCAACCGCGAACAGTGCCGGCTGAGCAAACTCGGTGCTGTCAAGCAGACCCGCATCGGCACCCCAAACAACGTCGCGCAGCGGCAACCGCAGATGGCGATCCAACTCATCGGCCACCGCATCAAATGCCTCAGCAAACACCGGTACCTGGCCATACAGCTCGCGGCCCATCCCGATCTGTTGCGAGCCCTGCCCGGGGAACACCACCACCGTCTTCCCCACCGGCTCCGCTTGACCGACCACCACACCTGCGCCCGGGTCACCGTCGGCCAGCGTCGCCAATCTCTCCGTCAACGACGCCCGATCGGCACCCACCACCACCGCCCGATGCTCAAACACCGACCGGCCCGCCAACGAGCACCCCACATCGACCGGATCCAACCCCGGGTCAGCCCGCACATGGGCTAACAATCGGCTCGCCTGTGCCGTCAGCGCCTCAGCCGATCTCGCCGAAATCACCCACGGCAGCACCGACAACCCCGACGCGCCCCCGGTGCTTTCGCTCACCTCAGTCGGGGCCTGCTCCAAGATCACATGTGCGTTGGTGCCGCTGAGCCCAAACGAGGACACCGCCGCCCGGCGCGGACGCCCATCAACCGTCCAGTCCCTCGCCTCGGTCAACACCGACACCGCGCCGCTTTCCCAATCCACCCGTGGGGAAGGCACATCCACGTGCAACGTCGCCGGCATCACGCCATGGCGCATCGCCTGCACCATCTTGATCACCCCGGCCACCCCTGCCGCGGCCTGGGTATGACCCATATTCGATTTGATCGAGCCCAGCCACACCGGCCGCCGCGAAGGGCGGCCCTGACCATAAGTGGCCAACAATGCCTGCGCCTCAATGGGATCGCCCAACGTGGTGGCCGTCCCGTGCCCCTCCACCACATCCACGTCAGCTGCGGTCAACCCTGCGCTGGCCAAAGCTGCCCGAATGACCCGCTGCTGGGCTTGCCCGCTGGGCGCGGTCAACCCGTTGGAGGCGCCATCCTGATTGATCGCGCTACCGCGCAACACCGCTAGCACCGAATGCCCCGACCTCTGCGCATCCGATAGCCGCTCGAGCACCAGCACCCCGGCACCCTCACCCCAGCCGGTTCCGTCGGCCGCCCCGGCAAACGCCTTGCAACGCCCATCGGCAGCCAACCCCCGCTGCCGACTGAACCCGACGAAAGTCGACGGCGACGCCATCACCGTCACCCCACCGGCCAACGCCAATGTGCACTCGCCCGCCCGCAACGACGCCATCGCCGAATGGATCGCCACCAGCGACGACGAGCACGCCGTATCCAGCGACACCGCTGGGCCCTCCAGCCCCAACGCATAGGCAACCCGCCCGGAGGCCACGCTCACCGCCGTGCCGGTCAACCCGTACCCCTGGAGGGCACCGAAACCTCCGCTGCCATAACTCGGCGCGAAGATCCCGGTAAACACCCCGGTCTCCGACCCCCGCAACGACAACGGGTCAATCCCCGCGTGCTCCAAGGCCTCCCACGAAACCTCCAGCATCAACCGCTGCTGAGGATCCATCGCCAACGCCTCACCGGGGGCGATCCCGAAGAACCCAGCGTCAAAGCCGGTGGCGTCCTCTAAAAACGCACCCTTGCGGGTATAGGTCTTGCCGTCCGCATCGGGATCCGGATCATACAAACCCTCCACGTCCCAACCGCGATCAGTCGGAAAGTCAGTCACCAGATCCCGGCCCGCCGAAACGACCTCCCACAACGCATCTGGAGAATCCACCCCGCCCGGAAAGCGGCACCCGATCCCCACCACCGCCACCGGCTCCGACGCGCGTTGTTCGTATTCGCGCAGCCGTGCGCGCGCCTCGTCGAGCTCTCCCACCGTCTTCTTCAGATAGCGGAAGAGCTTCTCGCGTTCCTCGTCGGCGCCCTCAACGCTGGTGGTCATAAACAGTTTCCCTTCATGACTCGCCAAACTCGGAATCGATCAGCCGGAAGATCTCGTCCGGAGTGGAGGCCGCCTGGATCCGCTTGCCCAGCCCATCCCCGCCGCCGGTGATGGTGCCGAGTAGGGCACGCAAACGATCGGCAACCCGCTGCTTGTCACTGGGCCCGATGGTCGACACCAGCGCTTCGACCTTCTTCAGCTCCTCGTCGATTGCCGCGAGGCCGTCGACGCCAATGTGCGCTTGAGCGGACGGCTCCAGCCGTCTGTCCGATCCAGGCAGTGCGGCCTCCACATACTGGGCCAGTCCTGAGATCGAGCCGCAATCCCACCCGATCGTCTCGGGCAGCCGCAGGCCGGTCAGCACTGCCAATCGATTACTGAGTTCGACTGTCATCTGCGAGTCAAAACCCAGCTCCGAGAAGGCCAGATCCCGATTTATCGACCGAGGATCCGGCTCAGCCAACATCTTCGCGGCCTCCGTAGATACCGCGTCCGCCACCAGTCGGTTCCGTTCCTGCTGCAACAAGGCCAACCGCTCCTTGAGCGTCACTTCGCCGACGTCTCCGTCAGCCGAGTGCGCGCTGTCTGCCGTCCAGTCATCACGCTGCGCGGGCGCGTCAGACTGGGGCTCAGTCAACGGAAGTTCCCAAATCGGTTTCGTCGGGCTCTCCATGCGAAGCGCGCCACGCAACAGTTTCCCGTTCGGGGTTCGAGGGAGTCGCTCGACAATGGCAAACCTGTGCGGCACCCTGAATGTAGAAAGCCGGTTGAGTAATCGCCGGTGAATGTCTCGTACAACCAGTTCGTCGATAAGTGCATCGGTCGCCGGGACCAGAAACGCCTGCAGCGTCGACGCGCCCGTGGGCTCCCTTACGCCGACAACGGCGGCCTCAGCCACAGCGTCGTCCTCGACAATGAGCCGCTCAATGTCCCGCGGATTGACGTTGAACCCGCCGACAATTTCTGTGTCATCTGCGCGGCAATGGTAAGTAACCCACCCCTCGTCGTCGATGCTCACCCGATCCCGCGTCTGAAGCCAACCATCACTTCCAAGGGGCGGTTCAGGTCGATTCCAATAGCCCGGCGTGATCGATGGACCGCGGACCCATAGGTCCCCCTCGACCCCAGGGACGGCTGTGGTGCCATCTGGCGCCACAACACGAATCTCATAGGGCGCAAGGACCTTTCCCAGGGTTCCCAGGCGCCATTCATCGACGCTATTCGATACGAATGTCTGCCCGACCTCGGTCGATCCAATTCCGTCAAGAATCGGGATGCCGCCAAAGAATGTCGTGATGCGCTGGACGAGACCGATATCCATAGCCTCCCCCGCTGACACCACACAGCGAAGCGAACGGAACGAATCGGGAGCGCAGGTGTCGACGACTCTGGCAAAGAAATTTGGCACACCGTAAAGCACCGAAGGTTCGAATCGCGCGCTCAGAATGGCGGCCATCTCCGGACTTATCGGCACCGGGTTGATGACCGCGGAACCACCTGTCGCAAGTGGAAACCAGACCGAATTGCCCAGGCCGTACGCAAAATACATGCGAGCGCTGGATAGCCCGGTGTCTCGGGGAGTGAGCCGCAACGCATTACTGCACATGGCCTCAACAAACGTCAATGGGTCGGCGTGACGATGGATCGCCGCTTTCGGCGGACCCGTAGTGCCAGATGTGTACGTCGCGTACGCAAGGTCGCCACTACTGAGGAGTTGGTAGTCGCCAGGACCGACTCGCGTCGCATCAGACATGAGCTCTGCGGCTTCCACAACGACCGAGAGCTGAAACCGATCGCGCAGAGGACCGGATGTGACGACAAGCGCCGGCTCCATGTCGCGCTCCTGAAACGCATGGTCATCGCGATGGAGGTCGGGATTCACCAAGAATGCCAAGATGCCGCGCGCCAGGCACGCCAGCAAAAGCTGCACTAGCTCCGGCGAATCCGGAAGGCATAACAGGACGCGATCTCCGCTGGAAAGGCCGCGGCTTCTCAGCACTTCCCCGAGGCGCGCGCCACCGTCATGGATCTGGCCGTGAGTCACCACGTCCGGCGCATAGTAGGCGGGCTTGTCGTACCACCCCGCCTGCGATGCCCGCTGGGCGAGTAGTTCCGCCAGATTCCCATTCACCATGCTTTGATTCCCATTCACGATGCTTAGCCGAGCGCACTGGACGCCGTCGTGGCCGAACGATTTCGATCCACGGACACGACTGCTCCGATACGACATGGTCAGCGTTTAAGATATTCTGCGGATTCGATCATCAAGCACACATCGATCTGGACTCATTATGTCGATGTCGCTTGCTTGTTGGTAACGTCGAATTCTTCACTCGGAGCATCTTCGAATACAGTTCGAAGGATATATTCAGTGATAATAATGACCGGTTGCCCTCCGGCGATGATGCGGTACCTGCGGGCCACGTTTCCCGTTCGCGAATTCTGATATCCGTCAAGTGCGGGCCAACTCGGCAACTTTGCCGTCCAAATCCTAGCCTCCTCCTTGAAAGTCTCAATGCAACTGGCTGCCACAACCTCGCCAATAGGATGATCCGTTTCCGTCAGGCTTGTAATGATTGCGCGAGGTAGCAGATCGATGGCGATGAACGATTCCGCAGCGATGAATGCGTTCCCTGAAGTCCGGCCCTTGAGCAAGATGTCACGCTGAAGAACCCGGCCGATCGCTAAATCATCCAATTCGGGTATTTTCGGCGCGACGTCGTGAATCTGCTGGTTGATGATCTCTACAGCGATCTCTTCGTTGGCCAGAATGCTTAGAATCCGCGTGAGGGTGCCATTGGTTGCTATAAGTATGCGAAGGTCGCGATCAAGCTTTCGGATTTCTGCATCCGACAGTTCGGCTCCGTGGTTAACGTCTGCTGTCATTTTTGAACTTTCCAGCGGGTGAATTCGACCCTTTCCGCCGGATTCTCCGTCCTGGTATCGGGGGCGACGATCCGCAGTGCCGATGCCCGCGGCGCACCGTAACTGACCAGGTTGTCGCCGTCGCTCACTTCGCTCTCGCAGCGCCTCGCCTGACCATCCGGCAAGCCTAAAGCATCGCGTCCGTGAGCTCGCATGACCGTCGGATTGCCGTCTCGCTGAGGTTGAAGCGCGGGAGAACCGGTAGA
>JBAXUD010000002.1:0-34187 GCA_037129875.1 Mycobacteriaceae bacterium | reverse complement strand
GGGCAGCCCAGGTGCGAGCAGACCTTCGTGTAGGCGAACAGCTCACCGAAGTTGAAGCTCTCCTGGCCCTGGCGCTTGACCACCCGCGCCATGTCGACCGGCTTGATGCGGATCAACATGACCGGGTTACGCACACCCATCGAGACGTGCATCAGTTTCTCGTGCGATTCCACCGTGGTGCCGTCGCCGTCGGACTCGCGCCAGGGGAATACCGTTTCCATGGCGCCGGCGTCGAGGTCCTCCGGGCGGATCCTGACGAACGGGGACTCACCGGGCCGGCCGGTGGCGCGACCCAGGTAGATCGTCTCGCCGTTGTAGCGGGGGGTCCAGTCAGACGTCCACAGCACCGCCTTGAGGCCGTCCGCGGTGGGGACGACCGGCTTCCACGGGTTCTTGATCAGGCCGCCGATGAAGGCGACGCCCGCGCTGAGCCCGAACGCGCCGAGGCCGATGCCCGCCGACGTCCAGATCAGCTTGCGCCGCTTGATCGTCGAGGTCTCGAAGGCATTGACCAGGGTGGCCGCCGTGGCCTTGCGCTCAACCTCCGAGGAGGGCCCGTCGTGGCGATCCTGGATCGAGATCTCCTCGGGAATGAACCGCTTCTGGTAGAGCACCGCGCCGATGCCGATGGCCAGGATCGACAGGCCGAAGGTGATGCCGTACATCGGCGTGGCCCACGAGTAGAGGAGATTGCCCTTGACGCCGTACGGCTTGTACTCCCACGGCCAGAACAGGAACACCAGCAGCAGTGCCAGGCCGCTGAGGCCGCCAACCAGCAGCCACAGGGCGACCAGGCGCTCGGAGCGCTTCTCGGCGCGGGTGCCGGCGATCGGCCAGCGCTCCTCCTTGAAGACGGTGTCGACGCCGTCCAGCCGGGCGCCGAGGGCGGTGAGCTCCTCGTTGGACATCGCAGTGAGGTCGTCGCTGCGCGTGGTGTGAGCAGCGAGGTTCTCGCCGTGTTCGTGCTCGTACTGCGTCATGCCCGTGCCCCAATCCACATCGCGATCGCGATGGCGACCACCATTCCGACGGCGAAGATTGCCGCGCCCTCCGGCACCGGGCCGAAGCCGCCGAGGCCATAGCCGCCCGGGTTCATCGTCTGCGACGACGAGCGGACATAGGCGATGATGTCCCTCTTCTCCTCAGGCCCGAGCTGGCGATCGGAGAACTTGGGCATGTTCTGCGGGCCGGTCAGCATCGCGGTGTAGATCTGCGCCGGTGTGGCCGGGTCGAGGCCGGGGGCGTACTTACCCGACGACAGCGCGCCGCCGCGGCCGGTGAAGTTGTGGCACGACGCGCAGTTCAGCCGGTACAGATCCCCACCGCGGGCGACGTTGTCGCCGATCAGCGAGTGGTCGGCGATCTGGCCGTTGGCATCACGGGGGACCAGCGGCCCGCCGCCGATGCTCTGCACGTAGGCGCCCATCGCGTCGATCTGGGCCTCATCGAAGGTGGGGGCCTTCCGCGCTGCCTGCGCCTCACCACGCACCGCGGGCATGCGCCCGGTGTTGACCTGGAAGAAGACTGCCGCCTCGCCCACGCCGACCAGGCTCGGGCCGCGGCCCTGAACACCCTGCAGGTTCAGGCCGTGGCAGGTGATGCAGGCCGTCTCATAGAGCTGCTGGCCGGTGCGCAACAGCGCCGACTGTGACTGGTCGGCCTGGGCCACCTGCGGTTTGGGGGTCAATGTGGCGGCCAGCACCCCGGCCAGCGCCAAACCGAACAGCAGCAGCACGGCCCCGGTCAAGCGCCGGTGGAGACGCCGGCGCGACTGACCGCTCATGCCGGACCCAATCGTGAGCATCGAACCCCTTCTCATCAACGGATGAAGTAGATCGCTCATCCTCATCGGATGAAGTAGATGGTCGCGAACAGGGCGATCCAGACGATGTCGACGAAGTGCCAGTAGTAGGACACGACGATCGCGGCGGTCGCCTGGGCCGGGGTGAACTTGCTCATCTTGGTGCGCAGCAGCAGCAGCACGAACGCGATCAGACCGCCGACGACGTGCAGGCCGTGGAAGCCGGTAGCCAGGTAGAAGACACTGCCGTAGGCGCTGCTGGCGATCGTGGTGCCGTGGGTGACCAGATGGAAGTACTCGTAGGCCTGCCCGAGGACGAAGAAGAGGCCCATCACGAAGGTCAGGCTGTACCAGCGGCGCAGGCCGAAGACGTCGCCGCGTTCGGCGGCGAACACACCCATCTGGCAGGTGAACGACGATGCGATCAGCACCAGCGTCACCGGAACCGCTTGGTAGAGGTTCAGCTCAGTGGGCGGCGGCGGCCAGTTGCCGCCGGACTGGGAGCGCGCGGTGAAGTACATCGCGAACAGCCCAGCAAAGAACATCAACTCACTGGACAGCCACACGATGGTGCCGACACTGACCATGTTCGGTCGGTTCAGCGAATGCACGCGGGACGTTATCGCAGTTCCGGAGGTGCCTACAGCGCTCGTCACAGAGAGAAGTATGACGCTTTGTAGTTGGGCAGGTATAGCCAGGGGCGGAATTAGTCATAACTTGTTTTCCGGCGGTCCCCGCAGCAGCCCGGGAATCCTTTGGTGGCCGCTGGCCGGCATGGCACGATCGGGCTGTGACAACGCCGTCGTCAGGACCCCCGAACCCGTCATGGCCGCAGGTCCTGGGCAGATTGACGACCGGATCGGAATTGGCAGCCGGTGAGGCGGCCTGGGCGATGGACCAGATCATGGCCGGGGCGGCCACGTCGGCTCAGATCGCGGCCTTCGGCGTGTCGATGAAGATGAAGCGCCCGTCGGCCGCCGAGGTGCGGGAGTTGGCCGACACCATGCTGGCCTACGCGCGGCGGGTACCGACCGACGTCATCGGCACGGACACCGTCGACATCGTCGGAACCGGCGGCGACGGGTCCAACACGGTGAACCTGTCCACCATGGCCGCGATCGTGGTGGCTGCGGCCGGCGTGCCGGTGGTCAAGCACGGCAACCGGGCGGCATCGTCGAAAAGTGGCGGCGCCGACATGCTGGAAGCGCTCGGGGTCCGCATCGATCTGGGCCCCGACGAGGTGGCCCGTTGCGTCGCCGAGCTGGGGATCGGCTTCTGCTTCGCGCCGGTGTTCCACCCCTCGTACAAGTACGCCGGTCCGCCGCGCCGGGAGATCGGTGTGCCGACGGTGTTCAATCTCCTTGGGCCGCTGACGAATCCGGCCGGTCCGCGGGCCGGATTGATCGGCTGTGCCTTCGGCGACCTCGCCGAGGTGGTGGCCGGCGTTTTCGCGGCCAGGCGGGCCAGCGTTCTGGTGGTCCACGGCGATGACGGTCTCGACGAACTCACGACGACGACCACCAGCACCATCTGGCGGGTGCAGGCCGGCACCATCGACAAGCTCACCTTCGATCCGCTGGGCTTCGGGTTTCCGCGCGCCCAGATCTCCGAACTGGTGGGCGGAGACGCCGAATTCAACGCCGACGAAGCGCGCACGGTGCTCGCCGGCGCCACCGGCGCGGTGCGCGATGCGGTGGTGCTCAACGCCGCCGGGGCGATGGTCGCCCATGCCGGGCTATCCAGCCATGCCGAATGGCTTCCGTCCTGGGAGGAGGGGCTGAGCCGGGCCGCCGAGGCCATCGATTCGGGGGCGGCGCAGCGACTGCTGCACCGGTGGGTGTCTTACACCCAACGACTCTGAAGCGTGTCTTACACCCAACGACTCTGAAGCGTGTCTTACACCCAACGACTCTGAAGCGTGCGCTTCACCCGGCAGCTCTGAGGCCGCGCAGCGCGCGTCCAGCACGTTCCAAGCAACCTCCAATCGTTGTGGTTAGCTTCGAGGCCATGCGGATGAAGCTGTTATCCACGATGGCGACGGTTCTGGTCCTGGCGGGCTGCGCCGGTGCCCCCAGTTCCACGCCGGCCCAGCTGTCCGGAGACTCGAAGCAGCCCGGCGGAAGTGCCGGGATCAGCATCCACGGCGATTCGTCGTCGCCGGTCAACGATATCGCGGTCAAGGCGATCGGCGACCTCCAGAACTACTGGGCCGACGAGTATCCCAAGCTTTACGGGAAGGCCTACAAACCGGTCGAGGGCGGCTTCTATTCGGTGATGCCGTCGAAGGATGACGCCCCACCGTGTACGCAGGACGTCAGCGAGGTGGCCGGCAATGCCTTCTACTGCGCGTCGAAGGACGTTGTGGCGTGGGACGCCGAGGGTTTGCTTCCCGACCTGCAGTCCAAGTTCGGTGACTTCGTGATCCCGATCGTGTTCGCCCATGAATGGGGGCACGCGGTGCAGGGCCGCTCCAACTTCACGGCCCGCACCGTGACCAAGGAGTTGCAGGCCGACTGCTTTGCCGGTGGCTGGGCCAAACACGCCCAGGACGCCGGTGTGTTCACCGCGGACAGTGCCCAACTCGACGCCGCGCTGGCCGGCATCCTGCAACTGCGTGACACGCCCGGCACCAGCAATATCGACCCGTCCGCGCACGGCAGCGGGTTCGACCGGGTCGGGGCGTTCCAGGACGGCTACGACCATGGTCCGCAGAAATGCAAGGACTATCGCGATGATGATCCGGTGGTGGTCGAACTACCGTTCAACGACGCCGAGGACGCGGCCCGTGGCGGTGACGCCCCCTATGAATCGATCATCAACGGCGTTCCTTACGACCTCGAGGACTACTGGACCCAGGTCTACCCAGACCTGACCGGCGGCGAGAAATGGGTTCCGGTCCGCGGGCTGGAACCGTTCGACCCGGCCAAACCGCCCCTGTGCGGTGGGAGTCCGGCCGACGGCTATGTCCTGTTCTATTGCGTGCCTGAGGACTACATCGGCTGGGACAACGTCGACATGATGCCCGAGGTGTACCGGCAGGGCGGCGATTTCGCCGTTGCCACACTGCTGGCCACGCAGTACGGACTGGCGGCGATGACCCGGGCCAACGACCAGTCCGACGAACACACCCAGTCGCTGCGCGGCGACTGCTTCGCCGGTGCCTACACCGCCAGCGTGGTGCTCGGAAACCGTTCGGAGACAAGCAGTTATCGGATTTCACCCGGTGATCTCGACGAGGCGATCACTGCGCTGCTGGTATTCCGGGGCGCCGGTGACACAGCGCGTCAGGGCGCCGGGTTCGAGCGGACCCGGTACTACCGCGACGGCGTCATCAACGGTGCCGAGGCATGCCTCAAAGATTCCTGATCGATCCCGTCCAGCAAATCCCGTCCAGCAAATCCCGTCCAGCAAGGAGACACAACACCCATGAGAAAACTGACCACCGCCACCGGGGTTGGCATCGCCACCGTCGCGTTGAGTTTCGCACTGGTGGGGTGCGGCTCGGCGACCAAGACCGAGGAGAAGAAGACGGAAACCACGTCTTCGAAGACGGAATCCGCCACCAGCAGTGCGACCACGACGAGCAAGGCGGAGAAGTCCGGGCTGACCAGTCCCGAGGAGACCGGCACCCATCGGACCATTCAGGATTACGTGAAGGAGAACAAGATTCAGGAGACGATCATCAGGCGCGGCGACCCCGGCCCGACGGTCGACCTGCCGGTGCCGGACGGCTGGGAGGTCAAGGACGGTCTTCCCGAGGCGCCCTATGGCGCCATCGTCTTCTCCGGGAGCAAGGTCCCGGCCAATCCGCCGCGCATCTTGGCGATCTTCGAAAAGCTCACCGGAAACGTCGATCCGAAGGAGATCCTCGCGCTGGCACCCGGTGAGCTTCAGAATTTTCCCGGCTTCGACGGACCCGAAGAGGGAAAACCCAGCACCCTCGGCGGATTCGAGGCCGTAGAGCTCGGCGGCGACTACGCGGCGGATGGCCAGAAGGGGAAGATCGGGCAGAAGACGGTCGTGATCCCCGCCGCCGACGGACTCTATGTCCTCCAGCTGAACGCGTACTCAAGTGAGTCAGAGGCCGAAATTCTCGCCGAAGCCGCCGACATCGTCGATGAGAAGACCACCATCACGCCGTGATGGCGCAGCAGTGAACGGGGCGGCACGCAGCCTGAGTCGGCGTGCCGCCCGTTGTTCGTCCCAGACCCGTTCTCCGGTGGCTGCGGCGATCGACTCGGCGGCGTCCAGCGCCGCCGAAGCGGCATCCGATCGGCCTTGCGCCATTTCGGCATCGGCGAGTAACAGGTAGTACATCGGCAGAAAGATCCGGGTGCCGTCCTCGGTGTGCTTGTCGATCGCTTCGCGGACCGCGTCCGCGGTGTCGAAGCCGTCGGGGCCCATCGCGTTGGACCATTGCTCGATGACCCGTGCCGAGGCCGCCAACTGTTTGATGCCGAGGTCCGTCAACTCGTCATACACCTCGCAGGCCAGCGCAGCGGTGCCGGCGGAGTGGCCCATGATCGCCCGGGCCTGAAGCGCCGAGATGCGAACGATCGCTTTTCCGAACAGATCGTTGCGTGCCTCGGCCAGCGCTATCCCGCGCTGCACCCACGCATCGACGGCCGCCGTCTCGCCGCGCACCGCCGACGTCCACGCCGCCACTCCGTAGCCCCGGACGTCGAAGGCGGCCAGATGGCCGTGCCGCTGCCAATCGACCATCGGCAGCTGTTCGGTCAACGTCTCGATTGCCGCGGTCGACTCGTCCAGCGCGCCCCGGAAGAAGTCCACCAGACCGCGCAGGTAATAGCCGGCCGAACCGGCGATCGGGTCGTCGGCGTCGGTGTGGACCGCGATCAGGCCGTCGGCCAGGATCGCCGCCTCGCGGTAACGGCCCGAACCGCTGGCCTCCAGGCACCGGAAAGCTGCCTCCAGAGTGAATTGTCCTGTCCGCGAACGAATCCTGCTGAGCCGGCTTAACGCGTCACGTACTTCTTTGGAGTTCTGGCCCTTCGTCAGCGCTTTGACCGAAACCAGCTGCAGCCATAGATCGGCTTCGCGCTCACGTCGCACGTCGCCGGGCTCCAGGCGGGTGCACACCTCCAGGCCCTGCACGCTCAGGTGAGCCACTTCGTGGAAGGCCGATCGCTCCCATGCCGCGGTGCGGGCCCGATCGAGAAGTCTCAGGGCCGTCTCGGTCTCGAGCTCGCTGCCAGCCTGCCAGGCGTGGTCCCCACCTGCGAAGGAATCCTCCACAGCCGCAGCGTCATGTGCGGCATAGGCCTGCGCGATGTCGGCATGGATCTGCGCCCGTTTGAGCCCGCTGACCTGCGCGGCCACCGCATCGCGGACGAGTCCGTGGCTGAATCTGAACCGGTCCGGGTCGCTGTTCGCGACCAGTCCTGCCCGTCGGGCCGGTTCCAAATCCTGCGCCACCCGTGTGGCCGGCGATCTGAGCACGTCGGCGACGACTTTCAGCCTGAACTCGGTGCCCAACAGCGCCGCCACCAAGAGTGCCGATCTCGTCGCGCGCGGCAGACCGGCCATCCGGTAGCGGATGACTCCCGAGACGGCGTCGGGCACATCCTCGCCGGCGATGGCCGGGGTCGCGTCGTCGAGACGCCCGTTGTCGTGCAGCAACCGGGTCAATTCTCTGATGAAGAACGGATTTCCCCCGGTGCGGGCCGCAACGGAGCCGGCGAAATCGCGTGTCGGGCTAACACCCGAGACGTTCTCGATCAACTGGGCGGTCGCGTCCCCGGTGATACCGCGCAATCGCACGAGTGTCACCTCGCACCGGCCCAGCAGCCGGTCGAATTCGCGTTCGCGCAGCGGGCGGTCCATCCCGCCGTCCTGCCAGGTGGCCAGGATCAGCAACGGCATCCCGGTCACGAACGTCGTGAGCAACTCGAGCACATCTCGGGTCGTCTTGTCGGCACGGTGCAGATCATCGAGCACAATCACCGTGGGTCGGCGTCCCGCCATCTGGACGACGGCAGTCGACATCGCTTCGAGGTTCGCGAAAACAACTGGAGCCGAGGATGTTTCGTTGTCGGCATTGACGTCCGGAGCCGCGCTCGCAGTGCTGTCGGTGTGCGGGCGCCCGCTGTGATCGGCCAGGCCCCGCAGTACCTGCGCCCAAGCCCACGACGGGGGTGTACGAACGCCGCTGGGGTGGCCCGCCCAGACGGAGACCATGCCCAGGCCCTGTGCCTGGCGGGCAACCTCGGTCGCCAGCGCGGTCTTGCCGACGCCGCTCTCACCCACCACAACAGCCATACCGCCGTGCCCATCGGCTGCCGCGGTCAGCGCCTCGCGTACCCGGGTCAGCTCTCGATCGCGGCCGTAGAGCGACCTGGTCGCCGGGTGCGTGGGGACGGTTCGAGCGGCCGACGGCGTCCAGTCCAAGGAGGCGGATTCGTCGCGGATCTGCGCGGCCAGCCGGTCCAGTTGCGCCCCAGGCCTGACACCCAGCTCGTCGTCCAGCACTGCCCGGAGCCGCTGGTAGGCGGCCAGCGCGTCGGCCCGCAGGCCCGCCCGGTACATCGCTGTCATCAGCTGCGCCCACAACTGTTCGCGCAGCGGGTTCGCGGCGACCTCCGATTCGAGCCCGGCGATGAGCTCGGCGCTCCGGCCCTGCTGTAAGTCCGCCTCGTATCGGGCACCCACCGCATCGGCCCGCAAGGCCTCGAGGCGGTGGATCTCGTGGTGGCAGAACGACAGATCGCGGAACTCGCCCAGCGGCGCACCCCGCCAGAGTTCGAGGGCCTCGCCGAGGACGCGGCCGGCCCCGATGGCATCGCCCGCGCTGAGCAATCGTTTGCCCTGACCGATCTGTGCTTCGAAAACGCGGGTGTCGAGTTGGTCGGGCCCAAGTTGCAGCCGATAGCCGTTGCCGTCGGTCACCAGTCGATCGGTGCGCAGGTCGTAGGCCAGGATGCGGCGCAGGTTGGCAACGTAGGCCCGCAGCGATGCGATGGGTTTGGGCGGCGGAGATCCGTCCCACACCTGCTCGGTCAGCATGTCGACGTCGACTGCCCGGTCCGGGGACAACAGCAGGACGGCGAGTACCGTCCGCTGCCGGAACCCGCCGAGGCGAAGGGCGTGGGTGTCGTCGGCGACCAGCATCGAACCGAGCAGCAGGTATCGCAACGCGCGCTGCCACCTCCTACTCGATTCGAATTCCAACCAGAATCCAACCCCGTTCCGCTAGTGTGCGCACGTTGACCGGCGGAACGACCGTCAGGCATTCCCCGCCGGAGAGGAGCGTAGCCGCCATGACCGCAGGTCAAGAACCGTATTCTGATGAACCCGCCGCACCTGCTCGCGGACTGACCCGCGAAGAGCGCGGCCGCGACATCAGTGCTGCCCAGGCTGAGGCCGAGGCGAAGCCCTCGACGTTCAAGCGGATGCTCGCATCAATGAGCCCGCGGTTCGTGTGGTCGATGGCCGAGGGCTACCCGCCGGTGCTCAAACAGTTCATCCAGTTCTGCCTCGTCCTGATCTATCCGGCCTGGGTGTTCGGGGTTCTGGCGGCGGCGCTGGTGTACGCCGTGGTGTATTCGGTGCTGTGGGTGATCTTCTGGCCCGCCCGCGCGTGGATGAAGCGCAACAAGCCCGAGGAATACGCGGCGAGTCAGCTCAAATAGTGGGACTTTTCAGCCGCGGGCCGGCCGTCACGATCGATGTTTCCCCGGCGGTGGTGGCACCACGCCAGACGGTGGCGGTCGCGGTGTCGACGGGCCGACCGATCGACAAGGTCACCAGCGCGACGCTGGAATGGGGGTACACCAACTTCTACCGTTACCACTGGGCCGGCCGGGCGGATTCGGCGATGGCAGGTGCCGGTGAGGCGCTGTGGATGTATGACGATGTGGGCACCAACGTGGGGGGCGACCGCGACGCCGATGAATGGGTGAGCGTCACCAAGGTTGATCTCCCATGTGCCGATGGCGTGTTCGCCGGCGGTTCGTCGGCGTTCCGGGTCCCGTCCTGGGCGCCCGGTTCGTCACCGGAGATCGTGCGCTGGTCGTGCCGCGTCATCATCGAGCGGGGTGGCCGTGACATCGACACCCACAGCGAGTTCGCCGTCAGGGTCGGCCGCGGCGACGTCGCGGCGGACGTCGGGGGAAGCGAGGTCATCATGGGCGGTGCGGAGACCGTCATCTCCGTCGACCTCGTGTCACCGGTGTTCGCGGCGGGCGAGTTGGTTCGCGGCATCGTCCGGTTGACGCCGACCAGGGACCTTCCGGACGGGGACCTCGCGGTGTGCTGGCGCAAAAGTCGCGAATCGCATCCGCTGACCCGGACCCCGACCCCCGCCGGGGCCCTGGACGGTCCGATCATCGGCCTCGGCAAACACATTCCGCTGCGGGCCGGTGCCCCGGTCGCACTCCGGTTCGAAATCGCACTGCCCGTCGATGCCGCGCCCACCGCAAGTGCGGTGCACTCATCGATGAAATGGTTCGTGCAGGCCCGGCTCTTCTATGCGGGGCTGACCGCGCCCATGACTGAGCGGGTGCTGCGGCCCATTGTGGTGGTCAACGGTCCCTGAGTCGGCACAGGGGCGGGCCGAAGCGCCGTTTCCGCCAGGCGTGCCGTCGCGGCCCAGCTGAGCCACGGACCGGCGGAGTGCCACGGTGAGGCGAAACCCTCTGTGGCGCAGACGATCCGGACGCCGGGCTGGGCAATCCAGCGGGCGATCAGGGAGGCCTCCTCGACCAGCGCGCCACCCAGCGGCGCCGCCTGCGGCAGCATCACCTGGGCGCCGCTGCGCAGCGCGTCGACCACCGGCATCGGCGGCACGCCGCGGAGCGCACACCCGGCGGCGGCCAGTTGCCCGTGTCGCACGACGGTCAATTGCCAGCCGCCCTGACCGTCGGGGGCGGCGGCGACGAGTTCGGAGACCGCGGCCAGCGCGCGTAGCCGCTGTCCCCGCCACAGCACCTCCACCGCCGCCGCGGTCTGATCCCGAAGCCGCGCCGCGCTCTCGTACCGCGTCCGGCCGGCCAACTCGCCGACCCGATGGACCGCCGCCGTCAGCGCTGCGTTGTCCAGGCCGTCGATCAATGCGGCGGCCCGCTGCGGTGCGGGGGCATAGTCCGGCTCGGTCAGCCCTGATGCCGCCGGACATGGCGCGACCTCCCGCGGCGGGCAGGCGGGACCGTGCACGCCGCGCAAGCCGATCCGGCCGGTGCACGTCCGCACCCCGGTGAATCGCGCGATGAGCCCGGCGGTGTCGACGCCGTCCGCCCGGGACCGGAACGGGCCGACGGCGCGATCCAGGTGCGGCTCGCGCACCACCGACAGCCGGGGGAACGGTTCATCGCTCAAAACCACCCACCACCACCGGTGCGGAAAACGGGACCGCCGGTTGTAGGGCGGGGCATGTGCGGCGAGCAGGCGCAGTTCCCGCACACCGGCCTCCAGTGCGTGCGCGCACTCGACGTGGTCGACCGCGGTGGCCAGCGCCACCATCTCCTTCATGCGGGTCCGCGGATCGGCCCCGGTGAAGTACTGGCCGACCCGTCTGCGCAGATCACCGGCAGTTCCGATGTAGAGCACCTCGCTGCCGGGTCCGCGGAACAGATACACCCCCGGCCGGTGCGGCAGTCGCTGCGCCAGCACCCGCTTGCCGCGTTGCGCATTGCTCACACCGGGTAGATACGAGCGCAGATCGTCGTAGGTGCTGATCCCCTGGTTGCCCACCCGCTCAATGAGTGCGTGCAGCACATCGACGGTGGCGCGGGCGTCGTCGAGGGCGCGGTGGGTGGGCGCCGTTGCGGCCCCGACCAGTCGGGCCAGCGCGGAGAGTCGGACGCTGGGGGCCTCCTCGCGGCTGAGCACCCGCCGGGCCAGCCGGACCGTGCACAGCACCGGCGGCCGGGGCCACGCGATGCCGCACCGCTGGGCGGCCGCGCGCAGGAATCCGATGTCGAAGCCGGCGTTGTGCGCCACCAGTACCGCCCCGCGTGCGAACTCGAGGAACATCGGCAGCACCGCGGCGATCGTCGGTGCGTCGCGGACCATGGCGGTGGTGATGCCGGTGAGTTCGACGATCTGGGGCGGGATGGCCCGGCCGGGATCGACCAGGGTGGCGAACTCGCCGATGACCTCGCCGCCGCGCACCTTCACCGCGCCGATCTCGGTGATCGCGTCGAAAGACCCGTCGGCAGCCTCCTTGGCCCTGCCGCCGGTGGTCTCCAGGTCGACGACGACGAAGGTGGTGTCGCGCAGCGGCGCCTCCGCCGTGCCGAACTGCAGCTCATCGCCGGTGCCGGCGAGCAGGCTGGCGAAACTGAGCTGCGGATCTGTCCGGGAACCGGCCACGGGTACAGACGGTAAACAGCGCCACCGACAGCCGACGGTTGCCGCACCGGGAAATAAATTTTGTCGGAGGATCGTCCTACGGTGCAGCCAGCGGGAAAGAAGCACGTAAGCCACCTCTGAGGAGACCGATATGGGACACCGCACGCCGGAGCCGGATGAGCCGGTGGTCATCGACTGCAACGAGTGCGCGGTACGCGGACCGGGTTGCGGTGATTGCGTGGTCAGCGTGCTGCTGGGGGTGCCCGACACTTTGCTGCAGGACGAGCGAGCGGCTCTGGAGGTGCTCGCCGAGGCAGGGATGGCACCGCGGCTGCGACTGGTGCCCATCCGCCGGGATGGCGAGGCCGGGCTGGCAAGTTAGCCGGGAGGACGGCGGCGGATATGGGCCTGCTGGGGCCGATGTGACGCAAGTTCTTATTGTCTGCGTTGGACAAAGCCGATGCCGTTTCGTAACCTAGCCGAGACCTAAGACACAGTTGCAGGCAGTTCGACGGGTTGAGTCGACGCAGTCAAAGGATTCGAAATTTTGAAGTTTGACCGCAAGTCCCTGATGAATTTCGTTGTCCGGAAGCCTCTTGTTGGCGCAATCGTCGGTGTAACGGCCGTCACCGGCGTCTGGAGCACCGCCGCGTTCGCCGACCCCGCCGAGGACGCGCTCGCCAAGCTCACCGAGCTTTCCCGGCAGGCCGAACAACTCACCGAGTCGATGCACTCTGCGCAGATCGATCTGGACAAGAAGGTGGAGCTGCAGGCCGAGGCCGACCGCAAGCACACCAGCGACGCCGACGCCCTCGAAGCCGCCAAGGCGCAACTGGCGACCTACCAGGGCGCGGTCGACAAATTAGCTGCCTCTGTCTACATGGGAGGCCGCACCGACGGTCTCACCGCGATCCTGACCGTGTCCTCGCCGCAGAACCTGATCGACAAACTGGCCGTGCAGCGGGTGATGGCCACCCAGATGTCCGAGCAGATGCAGAACTTCCGCGCCGCCAACCGGCAGGCCGCGATCGTCGAGACCGCGTCGGCGACCTCTGCCGCAGAGGCCAAGTCGGCCGCCGACGAGGCCACCGCCGTGCGGGCGGATCTGCAGCGCAAGCAGTCCGAACTGCAGGTGCAGATCAATTCGGTCAAGGCTCGCTACGCCATGCTCACCGCCGTTCAACAGGCCGCGTTGGCCAGGCCGGCGGGTCCGGCCGCGGGTCTTCCGCCATCGGTCATGGCAGCCCCGACCGCCGCGCCCGGCTCCGATATCGCCGCCCTCGCAGCCCTTCCCATCCCGGGCGGTGCAGGCGGGGGCAGCGGTGCCGGCGCGACCGCCGTGCAGGCCGCGCTCACCCGCCTCGGTGACCCCTACGTGTGGGCCGCCGCCGGGCCGAATGCCTTCGACTGCTCCGGCCTGGTGATGTGGTCGTTCCAACAGGCCGGTGTATTCCTGCCGCACTCCAGCCAGGCGCTGTCGGGTGGCGGCCAAGCGGTCTCGATGGACCAGATGCAACCCGGCGACGTGGTCACTTACTACTCCGACGCCTCGCACGTCGGCTTATACATCGGCGACGGGATGATTGTTCACGCGTCCACCTACGGCGTGCCCGTGGCGGTCGAGTCGGTGAACAACGCCCCGGTCTACAACGTCCGCCGGTACTGACAGCGCCGCACTTCCGCGCCGCGCTCACGGCGGTGCTGGCCGCCGAATCGGTGGCGGCCGCGGTTTTCCTCGCGGCTCTTCCTGATCACCGGTGGGCGGCGCCCCCGGCGCCCCCGTCGTCGTCTCATGCCGCCCAGGCTGCCGCCACCGGCCGGGACATGCGACCGATCAGCCTCGGCGGTGCCCGCACCGACGCACTGTTGACCCGCGTCGGGGCCGATCTCGGTGACGCCGTCGCCGCCGTGGAGCGGTTCTGGGGTGATGACTGGCCGCGCGAGATCGTCGTCGTGGCCACCGACAACGACGCGCAGTTCGTCGCACAGGCGCATCTTGACCCACAACGGGGGTGGACCGACATCGCTGCGGTCTCGGTGGCCGACGACATGGACATCGCCCGCCGGCAGGTGTCCGGGCAGCGGATCGTGCTCGCCCCCGGCGCGTCAGCCATGTCGGATGCCGCACTGCGAATTGTGTTGGGACACGAGCTGTTTCACTTCGCGGCCCGCGCTGAGACGGCCCTGGACGCGCCGCGCTGGCTCACCGAAGGTGTTGCCGACTTCGTCGCCCGGCCACCGGCGGCGCTACCGCCCGATGCCGGGGAAGACCCGGCGCTGCCCGGCGACGCCGATCTGGACGGATCCGGCCGGTCGGCCGGCTATGACCGGGCCTGGTGGTTCGCCCGCTTCGTCGCGGACACCTACGGCATCGACGGCCTGCGCCGTCTCTACGTCCGAGCCTGCGGTCCCGGCCACGGTGACTTCGCCGGCTCTGTGCGGGAGGCCCTCGATACCGACCTGGCCGATCTGCAAGCCAGGTGGGCGGTATGGCTGAACGGCTAGCGGCGCGCCGATAGCCTCTAGGGCGATGACCCGGATCCTGCTGGTGACCAATGACTTTCCGCCGCGCCGCGGCGGTATCCAGTCCTATCTCGAACAATTCGCCATCCGGCTGGCGGGCGTCGGCGAGCACCAGCTCGTCGTGTACGCCCCCCGCTGGAAAGGTGCGCAGGAATACGACCGGGCCGCGCCGTTTCCGGTGCTGCGGCATCCCAGCACGCTCATGCTCCCCGAGCCGACAGTGGACCGGCGGATGCGCGCACTGATCCGCGAGCACGATATCGAGACGGTGTGGTTCGGTGCGGCCGCCCCGCTGGCGCTGCTGTCCGCCCGGGCCCGCGACGCCGGCGCCCAGCGCGTGCTGGCCTGTACTCACGGCCACGAGGTGGGCTGGTCGATGCTGCCCGGTGCGCGGGCTGCGCTGCGCCGCATCGGCGACGGCACCGACGTGATCACCTATGTCAGCCGCTACACCCGCGGACGGTTCGCCTCCGCTTTCGGTCCGCGAGCCCGGCTGGAGCATCTGCCCCCCGGCGTCGACACCGACCGCTTCGAGCCGAATTCGGTGTCCCGCGCTGAACTACGCGCCCGCTATCGGCTGGGTCAGCGCCCCGTCGTGGTGTGCATCTCCCGGTTGGTGCCACGCAAGGGCCAGGACATGCTCATCAAGGCGTTGCCGGACATTCGCCGCCGCGTGGACGGGGCGGCGCTGGTGATCGTCGGCGGCGGCCCCTACGCCGAGACCCTGCACCGGTTGGCCGGTGAGTGCGGCGTCGAGTCCGACGTGGTGTTCAGCGGCGCGGTGCCCAATGCCGAACTGCCGGGCCACTACGCCATGGCCGACGTCTTCGCGATGCCGTGTCGCACCCGCGGCGGCGGCCTGGACGTGGAAGGCCTGGGCATCGTGTTCCTGGAGGCGTCGGCCACCGGTGTCCCGGTGGTCGCCGGCGATTCCGGTGGAGCCCCGGAGACCGTGCGGGACGGGGAGACCGGCCGGGTCGTCGACGGCCGCTCGCAGGACCAGATCGTCGAGTCCATCAGCGATCTGCTCGCCGACCCGGCCGCGGCCCGGCGGATGGGCCGGGCCGGGCGCGACTGGATCTGCCGGGAATGGAACTGGGACACCCACACCGCGCGACTGGGCGAGTTGCTACGCGTGCCCTCGGCGCAGCGGTAGGCGGATCAAGGGGCGTACTGGACGGTCGGCGTGATGCGCCCCTTCACACCCAAGGCGCGGGCCTGTCCCAGCAGTTCCTGGTACTCCTGCGGGGAGATGGTTTTGTTCCGGGTCAGGATGTAGCCGCTTCGGCCGCTGGGGTCGCTGACGATGACCCAGTTGTAGTCGGGGGCCTGCGCCAGGATGGTGTAGTTGCCCGGCGGCTTGGCCGAGTTCTTGACCGGTCCGAAGCTGACGTTCAACGCCGTGTTATCGGCGTTGACCGGTACCGCTGATCCGACGATCGACGACTTCGGGCCGCGGTTGAAGAAGTAGTTCCCGGAGTTCTGGACGCGGATCGTGCCGTCGGGGTTCAGGGTGTAGGTCGCTTTGGTGTTGACCAGGCCGATGGAGAAGAACTGCTTGACGCTGCCCTGTTCGTAATAGGTGCCGGCGAACTGCGCCGGATCAACGGGCACGCTGGACGGCACCACCGCTGCGGGCGTTGCCGCGGCAGCCGGTTGCGCCACCGTGGACGGTTTTGCCGCTGCGGCCGCGGACGCCACAGGCGCCGCGGACACCACGGGCGCCGGCGGAACGACACGGGTCTGCGGGGCGAGGGCTGCGACCGGGAAAGACGGCCGGGACGCTGGTGCCGGCAAAGTCGACCGGGTCGTTGCCGCCGACGCGGCCGGCCGGGGCGCCGGTGCTGCCGTCACGGCGGCGCGAATCAGGGCCACTGCCGGTGCCGCATCGTTGCCCGGGACGCGAGCGGCCGCCGCGGCCGCCGGCCGGACATTCGCGCCGCGGGTAGGCCGCGCGCCCCTCTGCGGCGCCGAGGAGGCCGCCGTGGCGTTCGCCGACGGGTTGGCCGACCCGGAGTCACCGCCGGTTTCAGCGGCGGCGAGGCCTGCGCCGCACAGCATCGCAGCACCCACCCCTGCCAGGACCGAACCCGAACCCAAACACGTACGTACCGAAACCATCAGTGAAATCCCTTCTCGTGACCGCCGAACCCTCGTCGCGGCCCTGTTCTTCATGCACCGATCGTGGCGACCGGGCTATCAGGGTGTATTCGGGACGGCAGCTGGACCGGATTGCCCCGTGTTTATTACAGAAGTTTGACCTGAGCGTCTGACTCCCGCGCAGTCGCTGCACCGCAATATGTGAAGCTGTTGGGCGTGAGCAGCATTCAGGTCGCCGACGGGACGTTCGTGGCCGCCAGTCCCGCGGCAGTGGGGGTGGCGGTGGGGGACCGGGCCAGTTGGCGTCGATGGTTTCCGGATCTGATGCTCGACGTTGTGGAGGACCGGGCGGACAAGGGTGTGCGCTGGACGGTTGCCGGTCAGCTGACCGGCACGATGGAGATCTGGCTCGAGCCCGTTCTCGACGGTGTGGTGCTGCACTATTTTCTGCATGCCGAGCCCACCGGTGTCGCGCCCGGGCAACTGGAGAAGGTGGATCTGCCGGGGATGGTTCACCGGCGCCGGGTGGCAGGCAAGCGGATGGCCTTCGAGGTCAAGAACGTCCTGGAAGCCGGACGACCGGTGGGTGTCGCGCCTACGGCGTGATTCGAGGTTAACGCCGCGGCGGGAGGGTACGGTTTGTGACCAGGCTGACCGGGAGATCACGGCCCAGGAGCGATTGGGTAAAGCGGTAAAACACAGTGGCTGACAGAACGGCGCAAACCATCTTCATCGATGCGGACCTCCGCACCGTGATGGATGTCATCGCTGATATCGCCTCCTACCCGGAATGGGTGTCCGAGTACACCGAGACCGAGGTTCTGGAGGCCGACGAGCAGGGCTACCCGAGGGTGGCCAGGCTGGTGCTCGAGGCAGCGGTGCTGCGCGACACCATGGTTCTGGAATACGACTGGCCGGCCGACCGCCAGTCGGTGCGGTGGTCGCTGGTCTCCAGCACCTTGCTCAAGGCGCTCGACGGCGCCTACCGGCTGACCCCGAACGGAACCGGCACCGACGTCACCTACGAACTGTCGGTCGACCTGATGGTGCCGATGATCGGGTTACTCAAACGCAAAGCCGAGCGCCGACTGACCGAGACTGCGCTCAAGGACCTCAAGAAACGAGTCGAGGGCTAAGTGAAAGCCGACACCGCGAAAGCCGACACCGTGAAAGCCGACACCGCGGATACCGCCACCGCGGATACCGCCACCGACGCCGCTGACGCGAGCCTGCCGACGGATCAGCCGGTGGGGGCCCGCATCGGTTTCTTTGTGGGCAAGGGCGGTGTCGGGAAGTCGACGCTGGCATCCGCGACCGCGGTGGCGGCCGCACTGGCCGGCCAGAGAGTGCTGGTGGTGTCCACCGACCAGGCGCACTCGCTCGGCGAGGTGCTCGGTGTCGCCGTCGCGCCCAGCGGTAGCGGGGAACCGGTCCGGATCCTCACCGAGGAACGGGGCGGTGACAACGGCGGCGGGCATCTGGATGCCCTGGCGCTGGACACCCTGGCGTTGCTCGAGTCGGTATGGCGAGGAATAGCGCCCGTGCTCGCCGCCCGGTTTCCATCGTCTGACCTGAAAAATATTGCTCCCGAAGAGCTTTCGTCGCTCCCGGGAATACAGGAGATGCTCGGACTGCGCAGGGTGGCCGAGTTGGCCGAGTCCGGCCGGTGGGACGTCGTCGTCGTGGACTGCGCCTCGACCGCCGACGCGCTGCGGATGCTGACCCTGCCCGCGGCGTTCGCGGTCTATGTGGAACGGGGATGGCCGCGCCACCGGCGGCTCTCCTCCGGCGTCGAGGACCCCCGTGCGGCCGCGACGGTGGCACTTGTGGAGGTCTTGCACGCCGGCGTGGAGAGGTTGTCGCAACTGCTGACCCATGACCAGGTGGGCGCCCATCTGGTGCTCACTCCTGAGCGCGTCGTCGCCGCCGAGGCCGCCCGCACGCTGGCAGCGCTGTCCGTGATGGGTATCCGGGTCAACGAACTGATCGTCAATCAAGTTTTGTTCCAGGACGATTCATACGAGTACCGCAATCTTCCGGATCACCCGGCATTCGAGTGGTACGCGGCACGGATTGCCGAGCAGCAGTCGGTGCTCGACGAACTCACCACCACGACCGGCGACCTGCAACTCGTGCTGACACCACACCTTGCCGGCGAACCGATCGGCCCGAAGGCGCTGGCACAGTTGCTCGACGAGGCACGCCGCCGCGACGGTTCGGCCCCACCCGGGCCGCTGCGGCCGGTCGTGGACCGCGAATCCGGCTCGGGCCTCGATGCCGTCTATCGCCTGCGGCTAGAGTTGCCTCCGCTGGATGCGACCACCCTGAGCCTGGGCCGGGCCGGCGACGACCTGATCATCACCGTCGGCAGTCTGCGGCGCCGGGTCCGGTTGGCGCCTGTTCTGCGCCGTTGCATCGTGGCGGGCGCCGCGTTGCGCGGCAAGGAACTGACTGTGCGATTTCTACCCGATCCGGAGGTGTGGCCCAAGTGAGTTCAGCGGATCGTGCATTTAATTCAGCGCATTCCGATATCGGGCCCGAGTTGCGGCGAATGGCCCAGGCCGTCCTCGATCGCCTGGACCCCGCGGTGCGGGCCGCCGCAGCCGCGGCAACAGACGCACTGCGTGGACCGGGGCGCTGCCAGCAGGTGTGGTGCCCGGTCTGCGCGCTGGCCGCCGTCGTCAGCGGTGAGCAGCACCCACTGCTGAACCTGATCGCCGAGCACAGCGTGACGCTGCTGACGGTGATCCGCACCATGGCCGCCGATCCGGCCGGCCCGGTCGGGACGTCACCGGCCGACGAGGATGCCACCCCCGCCGCCGACGACACACCCCCGCCGACCCAGAACGGGCGCTACCACCACATCCCCATCGTGGTCGAACCGATCCCCGACACCGCCGTCGACGCCTCCTGAGTATTGACCGTGAACACGCTTGTCGTGTGGCCCGCCTAACACCGGCTGGGTAGAGTTACCCCAAAGCGAACGCCCGCGCGTGCGAGCAGGCGACGGAGGGGCTATGTGGTACTGGTTGTTCAAGTACATCTTTATGGGCCCCTTGCTGGCTTTTCTCGGTCGCCCGAAAGTCGAAGGGCTGGAATATGTTCCACGCTCGGGGCCGGCGATCCTGGCCAGTAACCACCTCGCCGTCGCCGACAGCTTCTACCTGCCGCTCGTCGTCCGCCGTCGCATCACCTTTCTCGCCAAGGCCGAGTACTTCAACGGCAAGGGTCTCAAAGGCCGGTTGATGGCGTGGTTCTACACCGCCGCCGGGCAGGTGCCGATCGACCGCGCTGACGCCGATGCCGCCCAGGCCGCCCTGGAGACCGCCCAGCGGTTGCTCGAGCAGGGAAAGCTGCTCGGCATGTATCCCGAGGGCACCCGTTCGCCCGACGGCCGGCTCTACAAAGGCAAGAGCGGCCTGGCCAGGCTGGCGTTGGAGACCGGCGTTCCGGTGATCCCGGTTGCGATGGTGGGAACCGACGTCGTCAACCCGCCCGGATCAAGAATGTGGCGGTTCGGCCGGGTCGAGGTGCGCTTCGGCAAGCCGATGGACTTCTCCCGGTTCGACGGCATGTCCGGCAACCGCTTCATCGAACGCGCGGTCATCGACGAGGTCATGTACGAGCTGATGAAGCTGTCCGGCCAGGAGTACGTCGACATCTACGCGGCCAGCCTCAAGCCGGGCGTGCCGGGCGGTCAGTCGATCAAGCCGGGCGGACCAGGTCAGCCATCGGCGCGAATCCCCGAGACCCGCGCGGGTTAGTGGAACCCGACGTCAGCCCCGCCACGGCGATCAAAGCCAGGGCCCACCAGACGTAGGACATTCCGGCCAACTGCCGCCACCACGACGCGTCCGCTTCGTGGTGCTCGGGCAGCAGTTCGATGAGCGGCCACATCATCAGGGCCGCACCGGCCGCGGCGACCAGCGCCAGCGCGGCATCGCCGCGACGATAGGCCACGACGGCGCTCACCACGATCGCCGGCAGGCCCCACACCCAGTGGTGCGACCAGGACACCGGCGAGACCACGAGCCCGAACAGGGCGACGCAGACCAGCGCCAGCGTCGGTTCGCCGGCGGCCAGGACCCGGCGCGCGGCCCACACCGTCAGCCCCAGAACGGCGAAACATGCGGCGGTCCACACCACGAACTGGGTGCTCTCGCCCAGACCCAGACGGGCCAGCGCACCCGCCGCATTCTGGTTGGTGTTGAGGGTGGCGTCACCGATCCGGTCGGTGTGGCGCACGGTGACCGTCCAGTATTCCCACGAGTCCTTCCAGGCCAGCGCGAACCCGAGCGCAGTGGCCGCCACGAAGGACACCATCGCCACCAGCACCGCCCTGAAGTCGCGACGCAGCAGGAAATACAGCAGGAACACCGCGGGCGTCAGTTTCAGCGCGATCGCCAGCCCCACCAGAACCCCGCGCGGCCACGGTGTCCGGCGCGGGACGCAGTCTGCGATCACGCACGTCATCAGGACGACGTTGATCTGACCGAAGGAGAAGTTGGCCTGGATGGGCTCCAAATACCTCAGCCCCACGGCGACTGCGCCAGCTGCCAGCCAGCCACGCCGAACCCACGCCGGGCCGCCCATGCTCCAGTGCTGCGCCACGTCCATCCGGGTCAGGACGATCCAGATCGACACCAGAAGCAACACGCAGGTGACCGCGTTGATGGCCACGCCGGCCGCCTGCAACGTCACCATGGCAAACGGGCTGAAGGCGATCGCGGCCAGCGGCGGATAAGTGAACGGAAGGTCGATTCCGCCTTGGGTGTGGAACACCGCCCCGTCGGCGTAGAGCGGCCGGCCCTGCAGCCAGGCTTGCCCGCCCATCCGATAGACGTCGGCGTCGATGCGGTAACCGATGTGACCGAACAGCTGCCAGAGGGCGTGTCCGAGCGCGAGAAGAATGAGTAGCTGGGTCACCCGCCAGACCACGGTCATCGGACGGCCCGATCGGCTTCGCCCGAGGAGACTGCCCCAGCCGGGCGAACGCAACGTGGTCATCTCTGCTCCAGACTATCCGCCGCAGGCCGCCGGACCGGGGCAGGCGTATGTTTCCTGCCGTGCCATCAGCCGCGGACCGCCTGGAATTGGACCTCCGGTTCGACTTCATCGCACCCGGACGCCAACCGCTCATGTGGTGCCTGATCGCGTTCATCCTGACCTTCTTCATCACCCGCACCATCACCCGCTACATCCGGGCGACCGCCAACCAAACGGGTCCCCGCAAATGGTGGCAACCGCACAACATCTCCGGAAAAGGTGGAACGCACATCCATCACGCGGTGTTCGGCGTCATCCTGGTGCTGATCTCCGGGCTCGCCATGATCAGCATGGCGGCCGACGGCGGCGTTCGTGAGTTCACCATCGCGGCGATCTTTTTCGGCATCGGCGCGGCACTGGTGCTCGATGAGTTCGCCCTGATTCTGCACCTGCAGGACGTGTACTGGTCCGAGGACGGCCGCACCTCGGTCGACGCGGTGTTCGTCGCGGTGGCCGTGGCGGGTCTGCTGGTACTGGGATTCAACCCGCTGGCGCTCTTCGATGTCGATATCTGGCGCGACGCCGATTCGCTGACCGCCCGGATCGCCGTCATCGGCCTGGCCGGGCTCAACCTGGCGCTGGCGGTGGTCGTTCTACTCAAGGGCAAGCTGTGGACCGGCCTGCTGGGGATGTTCTTCACACCACTGCTGTTCGTCGGCGCCCTCCGGCTGGCCCGTCCGCACGCCCCGTGGGCGCGCTGGCACTACCAGGACAAACCCCGAAAGATGCACCGCTCGATGGAGCGGGAACGGGTGGTGCGCCGGCCCTTCGTCCAAGCCGATCTGTGGTTGCAGCACGTCATCGCCGGTGAACCGCGGTTCCCCGACGACACCGAGGTCAACGCCGAACTCGACCGCGAGGTCCATGCGGCGCCCGCTCCGGGTGCCCCGGCAGCCACGCCGGTGCCGGCCAAGTCGAGCGGATAGGAGAACGGGCGTGCGCTACTTCTACGACACCGAGTTCATCGACAACGGGCGCATCATCGACCTGATCTCCATCGGCGTCGTCGCCGACGACGGCCGCGAGTTCTACGCGATCTCGACCGAGTTCGACCCGGAGTCCGCGGGACGCTGGGTCCGGACCCACGTACTGCCAAAGTTGCCGTCACCGGCGTCCCAGCTGTGGCGCTCGCGCCGGGAGATCCGCGAGGGGCTGGAGGAGTTCCTCGGAATCGACGGTGACGAGCCGATCGAACTGTGGGCCTGGGTCGGCGCCTACGACCATGTCGCGCTGTGTCAGCTGTGGGGTCCGATGACCAGTCTGCCGCCGCAGATCCCGCGGTTCACCCGCGAGCTTCGCCAGATGTGGGAGGACCACGGCAGCCCCCGGATGCCGCCGCGTCCGCAGGACACCCACGATGCGCTGGTGGACGCGCGGCATAACCGGCGGCGCTACCACCTGATGACGACGGGCCACGACATCGCCGGAACCGGCGGTGGGGAGCCGCCGACGTCGCCGGAGTCCGTCCGGCGCCATTGAGCTAGAGTCGCTTCGGCGCAGGTAGGCCGCTTCGCCGGTGGTTATCGCCGGTAGAGCGGCCCGGTTAGGATAGTCGGCGTGAACTGGACCGTTGACGTACCGATCGACCAGCTGCCGGCGCTGCCGCCGCTGCCGACCGATCTGCGGGCCCGGCTGGACGCGGCACTGGCCAAGCCGGCCGCCCAGCAGCCAAGCTGGGATCCCGAGCAGGCCAGGGCGATGCGCAAGGTGCTCGAGAGCGTGCCTCCGGTCACGGTGGCCTCGGAGATCGAGCGACTCTCCGGCCAGCTTGCCGCGGTGGCCCGCGGCGAGGCCTTCATGCTGCAGGGCGGCGACTGCGCCGAGACGTTCGCCGACAACACCGAGCCGCACATCCGGGCCAATATCCGCACCCTGCTGCAGATGGCGGTGGTGCTGACCTACGGCTCGAGCATGCCGGTGGTGAAGGTGGCCCGCATCGCCGGCCAGTACGCCAAGCCGCGCTCATCGGACATCGACTCGTTGGGCCTGAAGTCCTACCGCGGCGACATGGTCAACGGCTTCGCCCCCGACGCGGCCGTCCGCGACCACGACCCGTCCCGGTTGGTCCGGGCCTACGCCAACGCCAGCGCTGCGATGAACCTGGTCCGTGCGCTGACCTCGTCGGGCCTGGCGTCGCTGCATCTGGTCCACGACTGGAACCGGGAGTTCGTCCGCACCTCGCCGGCCGGTGCGCGGTACGAGGCGCTGGCCAGTGAGATCGACCGCGGCATGCGGTTCATGAGCGCCTGCGGGGTCACCGACCGCAACCTCGACACCGCGGATATCTACGCCAGCCACGAGGCGCTGGTGCTCGACTACGAGCGGGCGATGCTGCGATTGAGCGACGAGTTCGGCGAGCCCCGGCTCTACGACCTTTCGGCGCACTACATCTGGATCGGCGAGCGCACCCGCCAACTCGACGGCGCGCACATCGCGTTCGCCGAGGTGGTCGCCAACCCGATCGGGGTCAAGATCGGGCCCACCATGACCCCGGAGCTGGCCGTCGAGTACGTCGAGCGCCTGGACCCACACAACAAGCCGGGTCGGCTGACGCTGGTCAGCCGGCTGGGCAACCACAAGGTGCGTGATGTGCTGCCGCCGATCATCGAGAAGGTGCAGGCCACCGGACATCAGGTGATCTGGCAGTGCGACCCGATGCACGGCAACACCCACGAATCGTCCACCGGATACAAGACCCGCCACTTCGACCGCATCGTCGACGAGGTTCAGGGCTTCTTCGAGGTGCACCGGGCGCTGGGGACCCATCCCGGCGGCATCCACGTGGAGATCACCGGGGAGAACGTCACCGAGTGTCTGGGCGGGGCGCAGGACATCTCCGACACCGACCTGCATGGCCGCTACGAGACGGCGTGCGACCCGCGGCTGAACACCCAGCAGAGCCTGGAACTGGCGTTCCTGGTCGCGGAGATGCTGCGCGACTGACCAAGCAGCGAGACAGCCCGGTCTAGCGGCCGATCAGCCCGTCGAGGTTGCTGCCGAGCGCCCACGCCCCGGCGGCCACCAGCCCGGTGAGGATCAGCACCGCCAGCACCCAGAACACCATCGCACGCCGTGCGCGTTGCCGCGCCCAGGCGAAGTCCTCGACGTCGATACCGGCGAATTGCCTTGCACCATAGTCATATTCACTGAAATCCTGCGGTAAGACTGCCGGATCCGCGGCATCGCGGCGGTCCGGTCCGCGGTGCAGGGGCGGGGGCGTGAATTGCCTGGTGTGTTGCCGCACCGAGGGAGCACCCGCCAGTCGCGGCTCCGGGGAACGTGGCGCGGCCTGTTCAGCCGGGCGGCGGTGGGCCGCGGTGGCGGCGGCGTGCTGTGCCGAGTTCTGCGGAGCGGGCACCCGGAACTGGGGCAGGTTCAGTTCCTCGGCGATGCCCTCGAGATCCTCGGCCATGGCCGAGGCGTCGGGGAACCGGTCGTCGGGGTTTCGCGCCGTCGCACAGGCGATGAAGGCGTCGAATTGCGGCGGCACGCCGTCGATCACCGAACTGGGCGGCGGCACATCGGTGTCCAGCCGTTGATTCGCCACTGCGAGAGCGTTGTCGCCTTTGAACGGTGTTGTGCCGGTGAGCAATTCGAAGGCCATGATGCCGGCCGAATAGACATCGCTGCGCTGTCCCGTCGGCCCGCCGGCCACCTGTTCCGGCGACAGATAGGAGGCCGTCCCGAGGATGACGCTCGTCGAGGTGATTCCGGCCTCGGCTATGGCGCGCACCAGCCCGAAGTCGACCAGCTTGACCTCGCCCTCATCGCTGATCAGCACGTTCTCCGGCTTGATGTCGCGGTGTACCAGCCCCGCGCGGTGCGCTTCGCCGAGGCCGCCCAGCACCGGACGCAGTACCGCGACCACCGCGTGCGGCGGCATCGGCCCACGCTCGCGCAGGAGTTCGCGCAGGGTTCCACCCTCCACCAGTTCCATCACCAGGAACGGGTGAGCGGCGTCGCCACCCTGGTCATAGATGGCGACCAGACCCGGGTTCTTCAGCCGCGCGATGGCGCGGGCCTCCCGCTGGAACCGGGTCAGGAACTGGTGATCACCGGCATAGCGCACGTCCATCACCTTCAGTGCGACCGGCCGGTCGAGCCGGACGTCGTGCCCGCGGTACACCGTGGACATCCCGCCGGTGGCGATCGTGGCATCGACGCGGTAGCGGCCGTCGAGCAGCGCCCCGACGAGATGGGCGCCGACGAGCTGGTCCGACGTCACCGGCTCATCCTAGAGTCGCCGCCTTCGGCGAACCGCCCTCACGCGACTGTGCGGCATCACCGGCGTGTCCCGGGAGGGGAGTCCCTAAACTGAGGGACGTGAGCAGCATTCCGGCGGTTGACGACGTCCTCGACCCCGACGAGCCGGTCTACGATCTGCCGACGGTGGCCGAGTTGTTGCGGATGCCGGTCACCCGGGTTCACCAGGAACTGCGGGAAGGGCATCTGCTCGCAGTGCGGCGCAAAGGCATCCCGGTGGTCCCGCAGGTGTTCCTCGGACCCGCCGGTTCGGGGCGTGCCCACGTGATCAAGTCGCTGCCCGGCTTGCTCGCCGTCCTGCGCGACGGCGGATACCGCGACACCGAGATTCTTCGGTGGCTGTTCACCGCCGACCCCTCGCTCACCGTTACCCGCGACGGAAACCGCGACGCCGTGACCAACGCCCGGCCTGTCGATGCGCTGCATTCCCACCAGGCGCGCGAGGTGTTGCGCCGGGCTCAGGCGATGGCGTACTGAGCCGCGGCGGTCCTCAACCGGCCCGCCACGACTCCTCGCGCCGCAGCGAGTACCACGCGGCCACCGCGCACGCGGTGGCCACCAGCACGTGCAGCCAGGAGTACATGCCGTGCGAGCCGTCCGGTTTGAAGATCACCATGATCCACGTCGAGAATCCGGCGATCAGGGCGATCGCCGCCCGGGACTGCGCCAGCGCCGAAACCACGGCGAGCGGCCAGGTGTAGTACCACGGCAGCGCGGCTGGAACGAAAAGGACGACCACCACCATCGCCAAGGCGATACCTTGCAGGGCTTCCCGGTCGGTGTGCCGGAACCTCCACCACAGCAAGGGAAGTGATGCCGCAATTATGGCGATGCCGGCCAGTCTGGTGACGTGCAGGACGGCGTAGAAGTTGACCGGCACCACCAGGCTCCCGATCACGTCGATCAGGTTGGCCGCCGCGGTGGGAATGGTCAGCCAGTTGATGATCCGCACGGAACCGGCCAGCGCGGTCAGCCAGCCCAACCCGACGCCGGCCAAACCGGACAGCACCGCGAAAACGGCGACGAAGCTGGCCAGCGAGGCTGCGGAGGCAATGGCGAACGCCCGCAAGCGGTTTCCGCCCAGATGTCGCACCCAGACCCAGACCATGAACGGCAGTGCGAGCACGGCGGTGGCCTTGACGGCCACCGCGACCGCGATCAGTGCGGCGCCGCCGACATGACGTCCGGCCAACGTCCACGCGATGCCGGCCATCATCAGTCCGACCATCAGCATCTCGTTGTGCACCCCGCCCATCAGGTGAATGATCACCAACGGGTTGAGCACGCAGATCCACAGCGCCACGGTGCCGTCGGCGCCGACGTGGCGGGCCACCCGGGGTGCGGCCCAGATCAACAGGGCCAGTCCGGGCAGCATGCACAGTCGCAACAGCATGGTTCCCGCGACGACGTTGTTCCCCACCAGCAGGGTGACGAATTTCGCCACCAGGATGAACGCCGGACCGTACGGGGCTGTCGTGGTCGTCCATACCTGACTTACGTTATCCAGCAAGGAGTTCGGATTGTCGATCGGGCCAACCACGTAGGGGTCGAAACCGTCCCGCAGCAGGGCGCCCTGGGCCAGATACGAGTAAGTGTCCCGGCTGAACAGCGGCACGCTGAGAAGCAGTGGCGTCAGCCAGAATCCGGTCGTGGCGATCATGGTGTATTCGCTTGTCGGTCTTCCGTCGACCAACCGCCGGCCCAGCCACAACCACGCCGCCAGCATCGCGATGACGCCGCCCCACAACAGCAGCGACGAGATCACCAGGCCGTGGCCGAAACGCAGCCACGACAGGTGCAACGACTCCAGTGTCGGGTCATGCTGGCGGGTGCTGCCCGCGCCGAGGCCACCGACCGCGATCAGCAGTGCGCCCAGGAACCCCAGCCTGGCCGGCCGTCCCTCGTCGGAGCGGACGAACGCGACCAGATGGCTCAGGGTGCTCGGCGCCGACGGCGCACTGATCGATGCTGACATCACTACGCGGACCGGTTGGCGGCCAATCCGGCGAGCTCGGTCAGCCCGGCCTTTGCCGGTGCGTTGATAGGAGCATGCCGCAACACGTCAAGGCCCCGGCGGGTGAGCATGTCGATGCGGTCTTCCACCGCGGCCAGGGCGCCCACCGACTCGATCACCGAACGCACTTCGCGCACTTGGGTTTCGGTGAGCTCGGTGCCCACGCAGGACACCAACAGCCGTGCGGCCGCCGGGTCGGTCTGTTGTGCGCGTTCGACGGCTTCGGCGAGCAGAACCGTGCGCTTTCCTGAGCGCAGGTCGTCGCCGGAGGGCTTGCCGGTGACCGCGGGATCGCCGAAAACGCCCAGCACGTCGTCGCGCAACTGGAAGGCCACTCCGAAATCGGTGCCCAGCCGGTGGAAGATCTCCTGCACATCCGGGCGGTCGGCCGCCGCAGCGGCACCGAACTGCAGTGGCCGCGACACCGTGTAGGACGCGGTCTTGTAGGTGTTGACATTCATCGCCGAGTCGATCGAATGCGCGCCACTGGATTCGGCGACGATGTCCAGGTACTGCCCGCCCAGCACTTCGGTCCGGATGTCCGACCACACGCGCTGCACCCGGCGTTGTCCGTCCGGCGCAAGCCCGGCTTCGGCCACGATGTCGTCGGCCCACACCAGCGACAGGTCGCCCATCAGGACCGCCGCTGATCGCCCGAACTGTTCTGCGGAGCCACGCCAGCCGCGATCACGGTGCAGTTCGGTGAAGTGCACGTGTGCGGTCGGCATCCCTCGGCGGGTGTCGGAGTCGTCGATGACGTCGTCGTGCACGAGAGCGCAGGCGTGCAGCAGTTCCAGCGCGGAGAACAGTCGCAGAACGCGATCGTCGACGGGTTCGTCAGGGTCGGGCGCCACGGCGCGGTAGCCCCAGTAGGCGAAGGCGGGCCGTAGCCGTTTGCCGCCCCGCAGGACGAAATCCTCCAAGACGGCGATCATGCCGTCGTAATCGTCACCGATGTAGGCCGCCTGGGCACGCCGGTCCGCCAGATGATCACGAAGCTGTTCGGTGACGGCGCCGGCCAACTCGGCAACCGACGGCGCTGCTACGTGCAGACTCAGCGCGACGCCCCTTTCTCGTGCTCGGACCCGCCCTGTTCCGGGTGCACCCCAGACTACGGTCCGAGTGCCCCCAGACTAGAGGTCGTCGCCGTATTCGGCGTCTGCGAAGCGGGGTGCGGTACGGTCGCGGTCGCGCCAGGCCAGCGCGGCGATCATGCCGGCCACCAGGCAGGCTGCCAGGCCGAGCCAGATCGCCGCCGCGCTGAACGAACGGGTGCTGGGATCGGTGTAGCGCGATTGTGCGCTCATGGTGGTGACCCCGCCGGGCTTGAGTTTCCACTCGACGGTGTTGGTGTCGATGCGATCGCCGTTCGTCGAGGTGACCTCATCGGGGAACGCGGCGCTGAATGTGACGTCGGCGTCAGGGTCGGTGACATTGGTCAGGTCGACCCGGCCCTCGAGGATGACCAGGTTGCCCGCCCGGCGCAACGAGATGTCGACACCGGTGGCGTCGCGGCTGAGGTTGGCCAGCTGGGGCAGTTCGGCGAACGTCAGATTGCTGAATTCGGCTTGCGATCCCACGTAGCCGTTCGCCTGGTACGGCGACACCGAGATCTTCTGGCTGAAGGCCACGTTCTCGTCGAACTGCGGTCCTGCATCCTTGTCGTTGCGGGTTTTGACGGCGGCGAGGATCTCGCCGGACACCATGTCATCGGGCGAGACGGTGATCGAGGCGTGGACCCGCAGGCAACCGGCCAACGCCGGGGCGACAAGCACCAGCAACAACACCAGTGCTCGCAGACGACGGCTGCGGGCGCGCTCACGCGCGGGGGACGGCACGAGGGGTATCGTGCCAGATCCGCATGACATCAGCGCCTCTACCGGCCTTCATCCAAGGGAAGCTCCCGGCCCAGAACCGCGAAGGGCCGCGGGTCGCCGGCGAAGTGGTAGCCGCGGATGACGTCGGTGAAACCCATCCGGCGGTACAGCCGCCAGGCGCGGTTGGGCTCGCTGGTCATCTCCGGGGTGGACAACAACACGTGCGCTTCGGCTCTATCGGCGAGCAGCCGGCGCGCCAGCGCTTCACCGAGCCCGCGGCCCTGCGCGGTCGGATGGATGTGCAGTTCGGTCAGTTCGAAGTAGTCGCCCATCAGCCGGGTGATGTCAGCGTGCGGGAAGCCGACATGGCGCAGTCCTCGCACCACCTGCTGTTGCCACCACTGGTTTGGCGCGCCGCGGTAGCCATAGGCGACACCGAGCATTGGCGCCCGGGCCAGCTGCCCGGCGGGGGGCGTGTCGCTTTCTGCGGCGTCCACCTCGACCGCGGCGACCCCATGCCACCCGCTGCGCCGGGTGTGCTCCAGCCACATCGACGCACGCTGGCTCTCGGTGCCGCGCGGGTAGCTCATGGCGTCCACGTAGACGTTCAGCGCCTCGCCGAGGCGCAGCGCCATGTCGCCGGGGGACAGGTCGATGAGGAACGTCGTCAACGCGGGGTGCCCCCCTTTCGGCTTCGCTACCGCTGTCAGTGACTTCTCAGGTCATTATGGTTTGCGATCCCTGTCCCGCCCGACGCATCGGTGACGTTGTCCTTACGTCGGGCCGACGCGTGGTGACATGTCGGGACCCGCGGTTAGACTTTGGTTCAGCGATCACCAAATCAGGTGTTCAACGATCACCAAATCAGGTGTTCAAACGGGGTGGTACGGGGCATCGCCTGCTCGTATCATGTGGGTAGTCGCCCGGCTGGAGCCGAGGCGAGAACCCGCGTTACGGCTTCGGCAGTTACGGCTTCGGCAAAGGAGGGACGGATGCCACTCTCCGAGCATGAGCAGCGGATGCTCGATCAGATCGAGAGCGCTCTCTACGCCGAGGATCCCAAATTCGCGTCCAGTGTCCGGGGCGGCACACTGCGGACCCCTTCGACGCGCAGGCGTCTGCAGGGTGCGGGATTGTTCGTCCTCGGGCTGGCCATGCTGGTGGCGGGTGTGGCGGTCAAGGCGACGATGGTCGCGGGTTTCCCGGTGCTGTCGGTCCTGGGTTTCGTCGTGATGTTCGCCGGTGTTGTCTTCGCGGTCAGCGGACCGAAGGTCGCCGGCTTGCGGGACGGGGGGGCGGCTTCCGGTCCGTCCCGTCAGCGGCGTTCCCGCGGTGCGGGCGGCTCGTTCAGCAGTCGCATGGAGGACCGTTTCCGCCGCCGTTTCGACGAGTAACCGCGTTCGGCGGTTTTCGGGGCAGCCATGTGGCTGCCCCTTTTTTTGCGTTCGCGAGATGACTCTGCGTCTAGGCGCCCCACTTCTCCCCACTGGATCTGACCTGCAGATTTTCGGTGCCTGACCCGGTTGACGATGGACTTTGCCGCCAGCGCAACCGTGCGACGGGCTCACGGGGGCGCGCAGTGGCGACTTTCGGGTCAGCAAGTGGAGAAAAGTGGGGGATAGTGGGGTATTGTGGCGACAGCGGGGTGAACGCCTCGGGTGTAGGAGGTGCGGGACATGTTCCTGGGCACCTACACGCCCAAGCTGGACGACAAGGGCCGCCTGACGCTGCCCGCGAAGTTCCGCGACGATCTGGCAGGAGGGTTGATGGTCACCAAGAGCCAGGACCACAGCCTCGCCGTGTACCCGCGGGCCCAGTTCGAACAGTTGGCACGCCGGGCCGCGGCGACCTCGCGCAGCAATCCTGAGGCCCGCGCCTTCCTGCGTAGCCTCGCCGCCGGTACCGACGAACAGCACCCCGACTCCCAGGGCCGGATCACCTTGTCGGCCGACCACCGCCGCTACGCCAACCTGAGCAAGGACTGCGTGGTGATCGGGGCGGTCGACTTCCTGGAGATCTGGGACGCGCACTCCTGGCAGGACTACCAGCAGACCCACGAAGAGAACTTCTCCGCGGCCAGCGATGAAGCACTCAGCGGCATTATCTAGGCCCGCGTTGAGCAGGCCTGCGACTGTCCGTGCAGCGTGGCCTCTGCCCGAACCGACCCTGGCGTACTTCCCCGACGCCAGGTTCGCGACCTCGGACAGGGACCTCGCGCCACGGGCGGCGCCGGCCGTCGCGCCCAGCACGTCCGAATGGCCCGACCGAGCCGGAGGTCCCGTCGTGACCGAGGACCCCACCCGCCACCAGGGCCATATCCAACAGGGCCATATTCCGGTCCTGCTGGAACGCTGTGTCGACCTGCTGGCGCCCGCGCTGACCCGCACCGCCGCCGACGGATCCGGAGCGGTCCTCGTCGATTCCACCCTCGGCGCCGGCGGCCATGCCGAGCGGTTCCTCGAGCAGTTCGCCGGCCTGCGGCTGGTGGGTCTGGACCGCGACCCGGACGCGCTGGCCACCGCGGGTCGACGGCTGGCCCGCTTCGGCGACCGCGTCACCCAGGTGCGCACGCGCTACGACGGGCTGGCCGACGCCCTCGAGGGGGCCGGATTCAAGGCCGCCGGTTCGGTGGACGGGGTGCTCTTCGACCTCGGGGTCTCGTCGATGCAACTGGACCGCCCGGAACGGGGTTTTTCCTACGCCCACGACGCCCCGCTGGACATGCGGATGGACCCCGAGGCAGAGCTGACGGCGGCAGAGATCCTCAATACCTACGACCGCCGCGAGCTCACCGACATTCTCCGCCGATTCGGCGAAGAGAAATTCGCCTCCCGGATCGCCGGATTCGTCGTCGAGCGGCGGGCCCGGACGCCGTTCACCCGCACCGGCCAGTTGGTCGAGACTCTCTACGACGCCATTCCGGTCCCGGCACGACGGACCGGCGGCCATCCCGCCAAGCGCACCTTCCAGGCCCTGCGCATCGCCGTCAACGCCGAACTGGACTCTCTGGCCACGGCCCTGCCGGCCGCGCTTGCGGCCGTGGCGCCCGGTGGGCGCATCGTGGTGATGGCCTACCAGTCCCTGGAGGACCGGATCGTCAAGACCACCTTCGCCGCGGCCACCGCTTCGCGGACCCCGGAGGGCCTGCCGGTCGAACTACCTGGGCACGAACCGGAATTCACCAGCCTCACCCGCGGCGCGGAGCGAGCCGACGCCGAAGAGATCGACCGCAATCCGCGCAGCGCCCCGGTCCGACTTCGGGCCATCGAACGACGCGGGCAATCGAACGAAGCCGGCGAGAGGACGTCTGAATGAGGGTCGGGCGCAAGCCGGCAAGCCGAAAGGCCGGCGACGTCTCCGTCACCGGCACACCAGCTCGCGGTCGCGGAAGCGACGGCGCCACAGTGCAGGGCGGCATCGCGCAGGCCCCGGCGCGCCCGGCGCGGGAGCGGGCCGCCACCCGAGGCCGCCGCCCCGCAGAGCCCCGGGGTCCGCGTTCCGGTCCGCAGACCGCGCCCACTGCGCGCCCGGTCGACCGGCCGGCCCGCCCGAAGACGGCCAGTCAGGCCAAAGCGCGCGCCAAAGCGCGTAAAGCCAAGGCTCCCAAAGCGATCCGACTGCCGCTGCGGGAACGGCTGCTCGCCAGGCTGGAGGGAATCGACCTCAACCCGCGTACCCTGCTGGCCAAGATCCCGTTCGTCGTCCTGGTGATCGGCTCACTGGCCATCGGCCTGGCCATCACCCTGTGGCTGTCCACCGATTCCGCCCGCCGCTCCTACCAGCTGGGCAGCGCCCGGGCTCTCAATGAGGCGTTGATGCAACAGAAGGAAGCCCTCGAGCGCGACGTTCTGGAAGCCCAGTCGGCTCCGGCTCTCGCCGATGCCGCTCGAAACCTGGGCATGATCCCGTCGCGGGACACCGCGCATCTGGTGCAGGACCCTGCCGGCAACTGGGTGGTCGTCGGCCAGCCGAAACCCGCCGAGGGGGCGCCACCTCCGCCGCTCAACAACAAGCTGCCCGACGAGAAACCGCCCGCTCCACCGGCGCCGCCACCGCCGCCGCCGCCGGCGCCCAAGCCGGGCGCCCGGACCGAAGTCCCCACCCCGATCAACGGCGGCCTGCCCGGCGCACTGTCCGGTTCCACCGAGGTCCCGGTCGCTCTTCCGCCGCCGCCCAACCCGTTCAGCGCGCACGCTCCGGCCGGATCGGTCCTGCCCGGCCCGGCTCCGCTGCCCGGCCCCAGCGCCAACGGCGCCCAGGGCGGTCTGGTCCTGGTGCCCGTCGCGCCGCCCGCCGACCCGGCGCTGATCGCGCC
>JBAXUD010000199.1:0-6351 GCA_037129875.1 Mycobacteriaceae bacterium | reverse complement strand
CGGACGAACTGCTCGGCCGCGTAGACACGGGAACGCTGGCTGTCGCGGGCACTCACCGCGACAGCCGGGTCCGGGCTCCTGGGAGTTCCGGACTGCCGCCTAAGCGGGCCTGCTGGCCGGCCCGGTCCCCGGCCCGCCGGGCAGCCGAGGAGTACCCGGCCGACGAACTGCTTGCCCGCCAGCTGCCGCGGGCCTTGGACTGCGCCCGGTAGTGGTCCCGCAGCTCAATGTCCTTGTTGCGCAACGCCAATGCGGTTCCCGGTTCCGCAGAGCGGGCCTGGGTCGCCTCACGGCGGGCCTGGTCGCGAGCCTCAGCAAGACGCTGGGCGACCCTGGAGCCGAAGGCGAGCTGGAAGTTGAGCCTCGCGGTGATGGTGGGCGTCGGGCGGTGCGCCCCGGTGGCGAGGTATCCGTCGCAGGCCCGCACCATCTGCACGACCAGGCTGGCGTAGAGCGCGTGGCTGGCGTCGATGTCCTCGGTGAAACCATAGGCATAGACGTAGGACGAGTTCGACGCGACGTCACAGCGCACGTCGTTGGCCGCGGCGATGCCGGCGAACAGTTGCACGTAGGTGCGCAGGCCCTTCGAGCCGGGATCGCCGATGGTGATGGTCCGCATGCTCGGTTGCTGCGCGGCGGTGCGGGTGGCCGAGTGGGCCCGGGCCACCGCGAGATCGATGGACGTTGCGGTGGCCAGCCGCTGCGCGGCGGTCATGAACGCCTCGGCCTCGTGCGGGTTGTCGGTGCCCTCGGCCTGGCGCAGCAGTGCGGCGATCCGGGCCAGCATCCTGTCGTCGGTCATGGCGTCACGCTAAAGGACCGCGCCGACGTTTCGAGCGAACCCATCCGGCGGACAGGCGGAGACATCCACAGAGCGGAATCCATCAACACAATCGATCCGACACTGACGTCCGCTACTTCGCGATGAACCTGGTGAGCGCATCGGTGAGTTGCGGCGACAGCGGGCCCTTCTTCGCGTAGTTGGCGATGCTGTCGGTTGGGTCGTCGCGCAGCACATGGTTGACGCCCTTGAGCCTGACCAGATCGAGGTCGGTGTGGGCCAGTGCGCGGGCCAGCGGATCGACACCGGAGCACGGTGCTTGCGCGTCGGAGTCCGAGCAGGTGAGCAACACCGGCGTGCCGGCCGGGATGCGGGCGGCCAGGTCCAGCGGATCGACGGCGTCGGCCTCGGCCACCGCTTTCACGTTGCCGGGGTTGACGATCGCGCTGAGCCCCTCGGGCAGCTTGTCGGCGACGGTGCCCGAGGAGCGGACCTGCGCCACCGCGGCCTGCCACGCGCCGAGCACCTCGTCGGCCTGCTGCTGGGTCTTGGCTCCGCTGCGAACCGCGGCGGCGACGTCGGCGTTCACCCGCCCGGTGATCAGGTCGAGGTAGCGGGCCGACAGGGGCTGCAGCAGACCCAGCGAGTGGATCGTGGGTGCACCGGCCGAGGTGTCGTCTGCCAGCGTCATGGCATGCACGGTGCCCTCCCCCAACGCGTACACCGAGATTCGTCCCCCGTCGGTGCCGGGCTGATCGGCGAGGAAGCGGACGGCGGATTTGGCCCCCGCGGAGTAGACCGCGGTGCCCACATCGCGGGGACGGTCGGCGTGCGGGCCCAGCCCGGTGGCCCCGGTACCGACCTTGTCGTAGCGCAGCGACGCGATCCCGTGGCCGGAGAGGAACTCGGCCAGCTGACGCATGTTGCCGATCGGCCCGGCGACGTTGTTGTCGCCGTTGCGGTCGGTGGCACCGCTCTCGGAGATCAGCAGCGCCGCCGGGCCGGTGCCGTCACCGGACAGATGGCGGTACGTGCCGTGCAGCGTCAGGCCGTCGGCCTCGAAAGTCACCTCGTCGTCCACCCACACCCGCTCGGCGCTGCCGGTGCGACTGCAGGAGGCCAGCAACAGCACCCCCACAAGAACGGCGAGCAGCCGCCGGATCACAAGCGTGCCCCGGCCGATTCGCGCGTCACAGCCGCGCCCCGGCCCATGCGCGGCGTCATAGCCGCGCAGAAATCCACTCGGTTACGTCGTCGAGCACCCGGTCTCGCTCGGGCTCGTTGAACACCTCGTGGAAAAGCTCGGGGTACACCTTCAGTTCGACGTCGCGGGAACCGACATGCTCCACGAGGCGTCGGCTCCCGTCGGCGGACACCAGACGATCGTCCTCGCCGTGAACGACCAGCAGGGGTGCGGTGATGCCCGGCGCCAGCAGGTGCATCTTCTCGCCGACGACGAGCAGTGCCTTGCCGATCCCGGCGGGCACTTTGCCGCGGTACACCAGCGGATCGGCTTTGTAGGCGGCCACCACCTCCGGGTCGCGGGACACCGCGTCGGCGTCGATGGCTTCAATCGGCAGGTTGGGAAATATCGAGCCGATGGCCTTCCCGATGATCGCCTTGGCCTTCGACACACCGGTGTGCGCGGCGATCGCCGGACCCGACAGGATCATCAGGTCGTAGTCGTCGGCGTGCTGCACGCCGTAGGCGAACACGATGCCGCCGCCCATGCTGTGGCCCAGGACGATGACCTTCCGGTCCGGGTTCTCCGCGCGCGCGATCTTCACCAGTTCGCGGAAGTCCGACACGAACTCGTCCATGTGCCGGACCCGGACGCGCTTGCCGCCGGCCCGCCCGTGACCCCGGTGATCCAGGGCGTAGGTGGCCAACCCGGCCTCGCCGAACCGCTGCGCGACGTGGTCGTAGCGGCGGGCATGCTCGCCATAGCCATGCGCCAGCACGACCACAGCCCGCAGTTCGCCCTCCGGGCGCCAGACGTCGTAGACGATCCGAACGCCGCCGTGCCCGGCGAACGTCCGCTCAATCCGTTCTGCCATCAGGCCAGGGTAGCGACCGTTCGAGGCCGCTCAGCACAGCGGTGTGACCCCGTCGGCGAATTGGTCTGCGGCGGTTTGTGATCCGCCCGCCGTCGGATATTGACCGGCCCGTTACGAATGTTGACAGAGTGGCCTGTGTGGCTATCGTGAACCCATGTCGCTGCGCCGCATCGGACGACTGTGCGCCGCCCTGGCCTTCCTCGCGCTGCCCAGTGGCATCGGCGCTCCGGGTGCCCACGCCGCGGGGCGTGACCAGCTTGCTCAGGCGATCTCGACGACACGGGGAAGCTACCTGGTGTACAACTTCGGTCCGGGGTTCCCCGCGCCGATGCTCGATGCGGCCGGCCATTGGTACGAGATGGCCAACGGCGGCCGGCTGATGGTGGTCAAGGCCGCCTCGCAGCGGCTGGCGCCGAAACTGTTGGTCGACACCCACCAGGGTGCGCAGGCCCGGTGTGAGCGCACTGCAGGGGCGCGCACCGCTGAAGGCCTGTCGCAGTCCGCGGAAACCTATGCGCCACAGCAGGCGTGGCAGGTTCTGGGTCAGCCGACCATCGCGATCAATGCCAACTTCTTCGACGTCCGGCCGCAGCGCGGCGGCTCGTGGAAGGCCACCGGGTGCAGTTCCCCACTCGGCGCCTACGTGGACAACACCGGTGAGCTCGGCAGGGCCAATATGGCCGTCACCGGCACCCTGGCCTACGCCGGCAAGCAGGCGCTGTCCGGCGGCGACGAGGTGTGGACCGCGATGAGCACGCTGATTCTCCCGGTGCGCGCAGCGCCGTATCTCGTGACACCGTCGGATGAGCGCGACTATGACGCCGCGACTCCGGTGATCGCTTCACTGCTCGACAAGGGCACCCGATTCGTGGCCGTCTCCGGCCTGAAACTGCTGGCCCCCGGCGACACCGCTCAACTCCGCGACCCCGGGCCCAGTGCCGCCCGCACCGCGATCGCCTACGCGGGCGACAAGGACGAGATGTATGTCTTCCAAGGCGGCAACTACACACCGGATCAGGTGCAGGATCTGTTCCGCGGCCTGGGCAGCGACACCGCCATCCTGCTCGACGGCGGCGGCTCCTCGGCGATCGTGCTGCGCCGCGACACCGGCGGCATGTGGGCCGGTGCCGGATCGCCGCGCGGAACCTGCGACACGGCGGCGGTGCTGTGCGACGCCCGCGAACGTGCACTGCCCGCGTGGCTTGCGTTCGACTAGCCGGTTACAGCCCGAGCTTCGGGGTGAGGTCCAGCGAGGTGACGGTGGTCATCTTGGTGACCCGCCAGTCCCGTCCGTACCGCTTCATCTCCAAGCGGTAGGACAGGTACTTCATCGACGGGATGTTGTTGCTCTGCGGGGTGGCCGACGTGGTGTTGGTGTAGACGATTGCGGTGGCATCCGATCCGCGCAAGGACTCCACCGCGACGCCGACCACCTTGGTGCTGCTGGTGACCTTCGCCTGTTTGTTGGTGGCCGCAATCGCGTCGACGTACTTGCGGTACTGCTCCTCGAAATCGCCGCCGAGGTAGCGGGCGGAGCGGTCGGGCAACTTGTCCATATCCTCGGGGGTGTAGCTCCAGAGAGTGTTGATCGCGTCGGCGGCGGTCCGCGCGATATTCAGCTTGGTGGCGACGGTTGCCCGGTCCATCAGGTAGGGCTGCGCCGTCGCGCCGGCGAAGGCTCCGGCTGCGACGAACCCCGCCACCGCCGCCGCAGCGAGGGTTTTCTGGTTGCCGGACAACCACTTCCGCACGCGGGACGGCTTCTTGACGACCGGGGCGGGTTCGAGGACGACGACCTCGTCGGACACCGGGTCGTTCTCGTCGGACGCCGGGTCGTTCTCGTCGGACACCGGGTCGCTCTCGTCGGACGCCGGGTCGCTCACAGCACCTGAATCAGGTCGCTGACCTTCCACTGGTCCCCTTCCTTGACGGCTGTGACCTCCCAGCGACTTCCGCTGTCGATCTTCTTACCGTCGGGCATTGTCGTAGTCATGCTCGCCACCGCAATCACGTTGGCGCTGTCGTCGGGATTCCATCGCTCGATGCCGATCCCCTCGACCGTTCCCACACCGGGCTCCGCCTGGGCGACCTGGATGACTACCTCGGTCATCTTGTCCGAGTACAGCTTGGCGAAATTACCGGTTCCCAGCGCCAGAACCTTGTCGGCATAAGCGTTGGCGTGGAACGGATCCGGCGACGTGTATTGGGTGACGAACGTCCGGACGAAGTCGATGACCGCGGCGTCTCGGACGCTGGCTCGCTGCGCGTTGATGCTCTTGGCGAACACGAAGGCGCTCACACTCAGTGCACCGAGCATCGCCACCACGGCAATGGAGCCCACCAACAGCAGCCGCCTGCGACTGGGCCGCGGGTCGGGCATGCGCAATGACGACCAGCCGCCCTCATCGAATCGGCGACGGGGGCTCATCGTCCACCTGTGCCGGGCTTTGGCGGAGCCGGCTTGGGCGGCTCGGGCTTGGGCTCAGGGGAAGCCCCCGCTGGGGCCGCGGGTGCCGGCTTAGGCGCGGCCAGCACGGTCAGGTTCGACACCTTCCACGCATCGGCGACCTTCTCGTATTCCACCCGCAACGATGCGGTGACGAACCGCTGCTTGGGCGGCATACCGCGCTGGCCCTGCAGCAATACCAGCATGCTGGCCCGGTCCGCCGAGGCCGACAATACGGAGCTGTTGCTCACCCAGTAGTCGTTGTCGGCGAGACCGCTCTTCTGCACCGCCTGCTGCTGCTGGATCAACTGCGGACGGTAACCGTCGGTGACCAACGTCTGCGCGTGTGCGAAGTCATCCGGGGCGGTCTTCACGGTGTAGCTGAGCATGTCGGACACCAGATTTGGGCCCTCGTCGGCGATCTGCTGTCGCGCCGCGGCCAGCGATTGCTGGTGGCGGTAGACAGCCGCGTAGCCCAGACTCGCGGCCAGGACGGAGAACGCCGCCGCGACAGCGATCACGATCGCGGCCGGCCGCCGCCGATCCGGAATCGCGCCGTCGACCCGTCGCACTTCGGTGCGTGTGAGCAGGTCTGCGAAAGTGCGTCCGCGCGTATCCAGAAGGGGCCACAGCCAGCCCAGGGCAAGTGGCACGGTGTCGAGGACGTGCGCCAGATCCCGAAGGGCCAGTCGCCACGGATCGCGCGTACCGACCCCGTCACGGTCCCCGACCGCGATGCCGAACACCGAACGGCCCAGGCTCCAACCGGTGTTGGCCGGCAGCAGAAGCCGGTTGACGGCGATGGCCACCACCACGGCGGCCGCCACCACCAGACAGATCCACCACAGCCAGCCACCTCGGGGCGCCGACCATCCGATGAGCAGGAAGGTCACCGCAACGGTCAGCGGGCACAGGACGTCGATGCCGAAAGCGCCCGCGCGGGGCCACCACCCCGCCGGCTGCCCCGCATCCTGGGACTCGTCGGCGGCGGTGTCGGTGGCGGTGTCGGTCGGTTGGCCGAGTGCGACCGTCACTTGCTCACCGGTTCGATGTTGTCGATCTTGTAG
>JBAXUD010000198.1:0-6354 GCA_037129875.1 Mycobacteriaceae bacterium | reverse complement strand
GTCGAGTTGGGCGGGCTGGCCCGCACCGATAACTCCGGTTGGGGCGAGGAGTTGGACAGGCTCAGTCAGAAGATCCTCACGGAGGGTTAGTTCTTGAATACCGAAAACATTGATATCGGCTTGGCCCGCTACTCGGACTGGGCCTTCACCGCGTCGGTCATGGTGCTGGTCCTGGCGCTGCTCATGCTGGCTGTCGAGTTGGCCTCCAGTCGCGGGCGCCGCGTCGAGGAACGTGAACTGGTCTCAGCCGGGGGAGTGCCCACCGTGGCCGCCGGCGAGCAAGGGCCGGGCCTGGTCGTCGACACGCCAGCGACCCCCCTGGCTGAGCGGGTCGGCAAGGCCGGACTCGCGCTGGTGTACCTCGGGATCGCACTGCTGCTCGCCTGCATCGTGCTGCGCGGGCTGGCCACTCTGCGCGTGCCGTGGGGCAACATGTACGAGTTCATCAACCTGACCAGTTTCTGCGGGCTGATCGCGGCCACCGTGGTGTTACGCAAACCGCAGTACCGGGTGCTGTGGGTGTTCGTCCTGGTTCCGGTGCTCATCCTGCTCGCGGTCAGCGGCAAGTGGCTCTACACCAACGCCGCGCCGGTGATGCCCGCACTGCAGTCCTACTGGCTGCCCATCCACGTATCGGTGGTCAGCCTCGGCTCGGGGGTGTTCCTGGTCGCCGGCGTGGCCAGCATGCTGTTTCTGTTGAAGATGTCGAAGTACGGCGAACCGGGCGCCACTGGATGGCTGGCCCGGATCACCTCCCGGCTTCCCGACGCTCAGACGCTGGACCGGATTGCCTACCGCACCACGATCTTCGGGTTCCCGGTGTTCGGCTTCGGGGTGATCTTCGGAGCCATCTGGGCTGAGGAGGCGTGGGGCCGTTACTGGGGCTGGGATCCCAAGGAGACGGTGTCCTTCATCGCCTGGGTGGTCTACGCGGCGTACCTACACGCCCGGTCGACGGCAGGCTGGCGGGACAAGAAGGCGGCGTGGATCAACGTCGTCGGCTTCGTGGCGATGGTCTTCAACCTGTTCTTCATCAACCTCGTGACCGTCGGGTTGCACTCCTACGCGGGAGTCAAATGAACCCGGCTAATGCGGGTTGTTATCCCCGTGGCTGAGTCGCCACAGGAAATCCGGGTCGTCGTCGGGCCCGACCACCCGCGTGGGGGGACGGTGGGCGTTGGCCCGGATGGCCCGCAAGCCGATATAGGCCAGCCCGGCAACAACCAAGATGAGCAGCAGGTAAAGCACCGGTAAACCTCCTTGGTTGCGAATATACGCGCGTCGGTAAGCTTCCGGTCGTGACGGATGATCAGGTGGGTGGCACGACTGGGCGCATGATGCTCGATGTGCTGCTCTATACGTTGGCGAGGCTGGCACTGGTGGTCGCGCTGACGGCTGCCATCTACTTCGCGGCCGGGCTGTTCCACATCCAGATTCCACTGGTGGTCGCCATGCTGTTCGCGATCATCCTCGCGTTGCCACTCGGCCTGTGGTTGTTGAAGCCGCTTCGCGTGCGCGCCACCGCGGGTATCGGCGAGGTCGACGAACGCCGCCGCCAAGACCGGGACCAGCTGCAGGCACGACTGCGCGGGGAAGATTCGACGGACGAGAAGCACTGACGCGCCGAACGCTTCAGTGGCCCAGTGCCAGTGCCAGGGCCACCGCGACCGACCACACCAGCATGGTCAGTCCGGTGTCTCGCAGGACCGGAATGAGGTCGCGTCCGCCCTTGCCGGAGCGGACCGGCCGGGCGGCTTTGAGCGCCAGTGGCGCCGCCAGGAAACCCAGTGCGCACCATGGGGTGGCCCGCATCAGAAAAAGCGTCATGACCGCGGCCAGGCCCAGCAACGACTGGTAGAGGATGCGGGTGCGGGCGTCGCCCAGCCGGACCGCCAGCGTGATCTTGCCGGAGACCTTGTCGGTCGGGATATCGCGAAGGTTGTTGGCAACCAGCACCGCCGACGACAACGCCCCGGTGGCCACAGCCGCCGCCACTCCGACCCAGTCGACGCGCAACGCCTGGGTGTACTGGGTGCCCAGCACCGCCACCAGACCGAAGAAGACGAACACCGCGATCTCACCGAAACCGGCGTACCCGTAGGGCCGCGACCCGCCGGTGTAGAGCCAGGCGCCGGCGATGCACAGTGCGCCGACGGCGATCAGCCACGGGGCGCTCACCACGGCCAGTGCCACGCCCGCGATCGCGCCGACGGCCAGGCTTCCCACCGCGGCGACCAGAACGGAACGGGGGGTCGCCACCTTGGAGCCGACCAGCCGCAGTGGTCCGGCCCGCTCGTCATCGGTACCCCGGATGCCGTCGGAGTAGTCATTGGCGTAGTTCACGCCGATGATCAGTGACAACGAAACCACCAGCGCCAGAAGCGCTTTCCACCAGACGGCAGAGTGCAGCCAGGCGGCCGCGCCGGAACCGGCGATCACCGGGGCGACGGCGTTGGGCAGGGTGCGCGGACGGGCGCCCTCGATCCACTGTGCGACTCCTGCCATGCCGCAATCGTCGCACGGGTGCTCAGTTCGTCAGCCCGCCCACCAGATTGAGGGTGATCGCGATGATGACCGCACCGAGCAGGTAGGACACCATGGCCTGGGAAAGCACCGCCTTCCGCGCGCGCCGGTTGGTCAGGTTGGTGTCGGATACCGCGTAGGACATCCCGACGGTGAAGGCCAGGTAGGCGAAGTCGAGATAGGCGGGTGTGGTGCCGTTGAAATCAATGCCGGGCGGCTCGGTGTCCGCAGCGGAGTAATACAACTGGGCGTAGCGCAATGCATAAACGGTGTGCACGGCGAACCAGGACGAGGCGACGCTGAGCACCCCGACCGCGCCGGCAAGCAGATCGGATCTGCTTCCCGAGGTGGCCCAGAGCAGGAAGCCGACGCCGGCGAGGCTGGCCAGACTGGCGGTCATGACCAGGATGTGAGCCGGAGCGCTGCTGCCGTCCTTCTCGTGATTGCGGGCGTGATCGCGGGTTGCGGTGGCGCCCATCCGCCAGACCAGTCCCCAGGTCCACACCAGGTAGATCGCCGACGCCGTGATCCAGCCGACAGCGGGCCCGTACGGCATACCCGTCCAGACCGCGGCGGCGATGCCCGCGACTCCCGCGGTCGCGACCCGGATCCCGGCCGGGCCGTCGGGCCCGAGTTTTCGGCTCAGCAGCACAAGGCCAGAGTCAATCACCTCACTGGGGCCAATCACCTCACCGGGGCCACGCATACTGGGTTGGTGAAGACACCTATCTGTGAGCAGTACGGCATCGAGTTCCCGCTGTTCGCCTTCAGTCACTGCCGCGACGTCGTCGCCGCGGTGACCAACGCCGGCGGGTTCGGCGTCCTCGGCGGCGTGGCGTTCCGCCCCGATCAGCTTGAGCAGGAGTTGATCTGGATCGACGAGCATGTCGGCGGAAAGCCCTACGGCGTGGACATCATCGTCCCGGCCAAATACGAGGGCAAGGGCGAGAACCTCACCAGGGACCAACTCGCCCAACGCATTCCAGCGGAGTACCGCAGCTTCATCAACGAACTGCTGGAGGAACACGACATCGAGGTCGAGGAGTTGCGGGTCGCGTCGTCGGCACTCAGCGGTGACACCGGCAAAGGCCTGCTCGACGTCGCGCTCAACCATCCGGTCAAGCTGCTGGCCAACGCCCTGGGCGTGCCGCCGGACTACATGATCGACGCCGGCAAGCAGCGCGGCATCCCGGTCGCCGCGCTGGTCGGAGCCAAGGAGCACGCCATCAAGCAGGTGCAGGCCGGGGTCGACCTGATCGTCGTGCAGGGCACCGAGGCCGGCGGCCACTGCGGCGAGGTGACCACTCTGGTGCTCATCCCCGAGGTGCTCGACGCCATCGCTCAGATTCCCGGCGGCAAGAACATTCCCGTACTGGCTGCCGGTGGCATCGTGACGGGCCGGCAGATGGCCGCGTGTGTGGCCATGGGCGCCGCCGGCGCATGGACCGGATCGGTGTGGCTGACCACCGAGGAGGCCGAGACCGCGCCGTACACCAAACAGAAGATGCTGACCGCCTCATCACGCGACACCGTCCGCTCGGCCGGCCGCACCGGCAAGCCGTCGCGCCAATTGCGCTCCGACTGGACCGACGCCTGGGCGCCGAACCCCAAGGGCCGCCAGCCCCTGCCGTTGCCGTTGCAGGCGATGATCGCCGAACCGGCGCTACGCCGGATCGACAAACTCGCCGAGAGCGGCCACCCCGGAGCGCAGGCGCTGTCCACCTACTGGGTGGGCCAGGGCGTGGGATTGATGAACAAGATCAAGCCCGCCCGCGAGGTGGTGCTGGAGTTCATCGAGGACTACGTCGCAGCCGCCGAACGGCTGAATGCAACACTCGCCGACTGAAGCGGATCCCTCCGACCACAGCTGGTAAAACCGCGGCCGACCTGAGCGGTCATGGCTAGATTTGCTTCCCGTGAACACAATCTTCACCGCGCGCAAAGTCGTCACGATGAACCCGGCGAACCCGGAAGCGCAGGCGGTTGCCGTGCGCGACGGCCGCATCATCTGCGCCGGCACCCTGGAGGAATGTCAGAGCTGGGGCGAAGCGCACGTCGACGACCGCTTCGCCGGCCATGTGCTGATCCCCGGCTTCGTCGAGGCGCACGGTCACACCATGGACAGCGCAAGCGAACTCCTGCCGTATGTCGGCTACCACCCCTACCCGCTGTCGGATGGCACCAGCACGCCGCCGATCCGCGGCTACGAGGACCTCATCGCGCGGCTCAAGGAGGAAGACGCCAAACTTCCCGACGGAGAAACGTTGGTGGCCAACGGTTTCGACCCGATCTACTTCCCGGATCTGCCGCGGCTCTCCAATCGTGAACTCGACCAGGTGTCGACCACCCGGCCGGTGTTCGTCCGCCATGCCAGCGGGCATCTGGCCACCGTGAACACCCCGTTGCTGAAAACCGAGGGCATCACCAAGGACAGCCCGACGCCCGGGGTCGGTAGGGACCCGAAAGGCGAACTCAACGGCGAATTGCAGGAAGCCCCGGCGATGATGCTGGCCAAGGCCGCGTTCGGGAAGATGATGGCTGCCGGCCTGGGGCCCAGGCCGATCCAGATCCACGCGGCGATGTGCCGCAACGCCGGAGTGACGACGTCCACCGAACTGGTCGGCATGCTGCTGTTGGACGAAAGCCAGGTGAAGGTCTGGCAGGACACCGTCAACGACGCGGCCTTCCCGGCCCGGATGGTGCTCTACAACCTGCCCGCCATGCCCGGCAGCACCGCCGACTACGACGCCGTCGCCGAGAGCGCGCTGAAACTGCGCGACATCGAGACCGACAAGCTGCGTGCGCCCGGTATCAAGCTGGTGGCCGACGGCTCCATCCAGGGCTGGACCGCGGTGATGATGGAACCGGGCTACTACACCGGCGAGGACCACGGGCTGCTGATGTTCTCCCCGGAGGACCTGCTGGCCGCCGTCAAGGCCTTTCACGCCCGCAAGCTCAATGTGCACTGCCACTGCAACGGCAACGGCGCCGGACAGATCTTCGTCGACGCCGTCGAGGAAGTACTGCGCAGCGACGCCTGGCTCGACCACCGCCACGTGCTGCAGCATTCCCAGACCACTACCGCCGCGCAGTACCGCCGGATGGGCCGGCTGGGGATCTGCGCCAACATCTTCACCAACCACATCTGGTACTGGGGGGACCAGCACTACGAGCAGACCATGGGCCCGGAACGCGCCCGCGGCATGTGGGCCTGCCGCACCGCACTGGAGAACAATGTGCCGCTGTCATTCCACTCCGACTCCGGCGTCACCCCGATCGGGCACCTGATGACGATGTGGTGTGCGGTGAACCGGCTGACGCCCGGCGGCCGGGTGCTCGGCGAGTACGAGAAGATCAGCCCGTACGAGGCTATGCACGCGGCGACCATCGGCGGCGCCTTCCAGTTGCACATGGACCATGAGATCGGCTCCATCGAAGCCGGCAAGTTCGCCGACTTCGCGGTGCTCGAGGAGTCCCCACTCGATGTCGACCCGATGGGCATCCGCGACATCAAGGTGTGGGGCACCGTGGTGGGCGGGGTGCCCTTCGAGGCCGCGCACGGGTGAGCGCCCCCATCCCGGTCACCGTCATCGGCGGCTACCTGGGTTCGGGCAAGACGACTCTGCTCAACCAGGTGCTCCGGCAGACCTCGCAGATGGATTCAGGTCCACGGATTGCCGTGCTCGTCAACGACTTCGGTGATATCGGCATCGACGGCGATCTGATCGCGGCTGCCGACGGCGACACCATCACGCTCACCAACGGCTGCGTCTGCTGCCGGATCGGCAGCGATCTCATGACGGCGCTGTGGTCGGTCCGCGACCGTGCGAA
>JBAXUD010000197.1:0-6392 GCA_037129875.1 Mycobacteriaceae bacterium | reverse complement strand
GTCCCCCTTAAAGGGGACCGGAGGTTCAAATCCTCTCGCCTCCGCCGCGGCTGACTCGCTCAGCCACGACACAACTGAAGATCGGCGCCCGTAGCTCAACGGATAGAGCATCTGACTACGGATCAGAAGGTTAGGGGTTCGAATCCCTTCGGGCGCACCATCTACCAGCGGAAACGCATCCGAGACCGCGAGGGTAAACCCCAAAATCCGCTACTTTCCCGAGGCCGTGTCAATGACGGCCTCGATGTGCGGCCCGGGTTGCGGATCGATGTCAACAGCGCTGCCTACACGGGTTCGGAGCCGGACACCAGCCAGCGGCCGCCGACTTTGTCGAACTACGAATTCCAGGATCCGGACTCACCGGGACGGGTCAAACCGCCCTCGCTACCGCACCATCAAGATCAAAGCCGGCGAACACACCCCTTGGCTCAAATTAGTACTTACCGTCGGCGCGGATTTCCGCTAGCGCGGCGCGTAGGTCCTCGGGTAGCGGGTCGTCGGCGGCGGTGGGGTGTGCACCTTAAGTAGAGTCGTCGGCGATCGAATTCTTGTTGGTCGACAACGAAAGTTGGTCAATTGAACAGATACCGGGTTACCTCAGCGCTTTCAGAAGTTCTCCGCTCATCACGCGCTGCATTGATGACGACCGTTCCCAGCCCTCTAAACTACGTCGATATCGGGGCGCGTGGTGGCTTACCACGCGGCTGGCGGATCTTGGACCGAGCCGGAAAGATTGCTCCGGTATTCATTGAGGCGGATGCGGAGGAGGCTATGAAGCTCCGCAAAAATGGACGCGTTCTATGCGCGGTATTAGGCAGTCGAGATGGCGTTCCAGTTGAGCTTAAAATCACGCGCGCTCCTGGGTTGACGTCGGTCCTCGAACCGCTCGTTGAGCAGTGGCCGAAAGAGCTCGCGCCTAGGTGTGAAGTTGTCGACAGGCACCAAATGATCACGGCTCGCCTAGATAGCATATGGCCATCCGAACTTGGCGATCCTCATTTTGTAAAGATCGATACTCAGGGTTACGACCTTGAGGTCCTAAAGGGTTTTGGGGATTTGCTTGATCGTGTACTTTGCCTTGAAATTGAAGTGCGGTTGGGACCGCAGTATGAGGGCCAACCTTCCATTGTCGACATACATTCATTTCTAGTTGAACGAAATTTCACACTGGTAAAACTTGCGCCTAATGGGCTCCAAGCGCGACGCATCATGCTGGTTTTCAACGCATTCTTTGTTCACTCCTCAGCGACCAATAGTTCAGCCGTGAAGTTGTGGAAGACAGTGAATGATATCGGCTCGCCCGATCGAGTCAATATCATTAGTCGCTGACTTTCCGCACTTCTGGTTAAACCGTTATCGCAGAAGTGGTTCACCTTTTGCGAGGCGCTGCCAGACGCTTAATGCTCGGCTTTTGAGGAGATCTCGCCGCTTGCCTGTCATAGGGCCGGCCACTTGGGCCAGGTGGCCCGGGAAATCTCGCGGCACGCCGGTCGGGTAATGCAGGCGACGCGCTCGATGTTGCTCCAACTGGTAGAGCAGTCGTATACCCACCCGAGGGTCGTTGACCGCCGCCCAGTACGCACCGCGCTCCTGCCAGGTCACCCGTCGCCCATGTAGTTCGGTCAAGACGTCGGCCGGCACAGGAGCCCCGAACTCACGTGCCAAGAAGCCGAGTCCCGAAGCCAACCTCAGTGCCAGCCCGGGCCGCGAGGCGCGTGCGACCAACCCGTCCCAGTCGATTGCGTCACCATCGATCTCTAAGAGCAGCAGGGCATCCGCAATCCACCGGAGGGGTGAGCCACCTGTCGGACTAACGAATGCGTTGGCGACGACGTTGACCAGTGATTCGGTAACGGACGGAATGAGCACAGGCCGCCCGAGAATCGTCGCTTCGCGGGCGGTTTCGAACATGCTCGCGTCGTCGCCGGCGGTCTTGAATGCCCACCAATGCACGTCGAGTTCCGAACCCTTCGGACCCTTGCAGGTCCAGGCGTGCCTGAGGCCGATGGGGGGGCCCATCTCGTAGCCAGGCATGGCGTCGTAACCGGCTGCCATCAGGAGCGCGACCGCGCGCTCGGCGTCGGTTTCTGGAATCAAGATGTCGGCGTCGGCGATCGGCCGAGCACCCATACGCCCCGGGTTGATCGCGATCATCGCCGCGCCCTTGAAAAACAACACGGGGATCCCGGCGCTGACGAGCACGTCGGTCGCTTCCAACGCGTTCTCGAGTGTCACGGCATTGCGGGCGAGCGCATGACGGTAAATGCCCTTGAGGAGGGCCGAGTCCTCCGCATCGATGCTCGCCGCATCGCGGTTGGTCCATAGTTGCGAGAGCATTCGTGCGGAGGCTTCGTCGACGGATTCGAGCTGAAGTCCACGCGCCTTCCAACGTCGCCAGGCGGGTGCCGCCTGCTGGGCGGGCAGCAATGCCGCCCTCAAAAGATCCACCTGTGCCCCAGTGGGGAACGGTAGCTCTTCACGACGAGCTCGTGGCGGGCGCACGGGTGGGACACCGCGGCGCGCGCGGGAGGTCATCGGTTCGATACTGCGAGTATAGGGTTTGGGTGGGTAAACATGGATGGGTGAAACACCTTGGGCGCAGCAATAGACCCCGATCAGTTTCTTCTCATTATCGGCTCGGCGAAGTCCGGAACCACGTCCCTGTTCGAGTACCTCAGACAGCATCCTGCGGTGTGTCCCAGCGTCATCAAAGAACCCGAATACTTCAGCAAACACCAGATGCACCCCAGGCATGTGCGCCGTTACGAGGACCTATGGCCCGATTTCGACTCCGCCGTGCATCGGTACGCCCTGGAGGGGTCGACCGGCTATACAAAGTGGCCCGTCGAGAACGGCGTTGCAGAGCGGATGCGCGCGTACGGGATACGACCACGGCTCATCTACCTGGTGCGAGACCCGGTCGAGCGAATCGAGTCACATGTCAACTACATCCGGATCACCAGCCGCAGACGCATAACTTTTGAGGATTCTTACCCTATCGACGTGTCGCGTTACGCAACGCAGATCGCCCCCTTCGTCGAGGTGTTCGGGCGCGAGGCGATCCGCGTCCTGGACTTCGCGCACCTACGCGCGGACCCCTACCAGGTGTGTGACGATCTACATGCCTGGCTGGGCCTGGAGCCGCACACCATCGCTGATCCCCGCGTATTTAACGAGACCGAGAGCTTAAAGAGAAGCCATCTCGACCGAGTGTTGGTCGCCGACAGCGTGACGATCCGAAGGACCAGACGGGTATTGCCGCCCGTCGCGCGCCGGTTGACGAAGAAGGTAGCGACCAGGCTGGTCCCCTACCGCCACAAACGAATGCGGATCTCGTCGGAGCGTGCCAGACAGGTTCGAGAACTCCTGCGGGAGGATGTCGACAGGCTCGCGGCCGAGTGGGGCATGGACGTGTCCCCCTGGGGATTCGACAACGCAACTCACCGCGACACCGACTAATCGTGCCGCCCGAAGCCTCAAGCAGAACTCAAAAAATTTGACAGATTCCAGAGTTCATCGAACACTAAATACTTCGCTAATCTGCTGCTTCTAGGGGGAATTGCATGACCAAGGTTCCTTCCCACGTCTTGCATGAGGCTTTCGATGACGAGACGGTTGTCGTGAATATGAAGCGGGGACACTATTTCGCTTTCAGCGGTAAGAGTGCCAACCTCTGGAGTGAGATCGTTCGCGGCGCGAGCATGGGCGACGCAACAGCTCGGCTCGACATCGACTCGCCTGCGCTGGACCGGTTCATGAGGTTGCTCGACCAGGAGGGCTTGGTCGAATCTAGCCAGGAGGCGACGGAAGAATTTTCTCCAGAGGAATGGCTCGCCGATACCGTACTTGCCGGCAGTGTCGAACGCTTTACCGATATCGAGGGCCTCCTGCTGATAGATCCAATCCATGAGTTCGACCAGAACGGCTGGCCGACTGGTCAGATCTGACGAATAGATCGAGGGGTCTTGGAGCTATCCGAAGCAGGGGCTTTCTTCCAGGCTGCCCGCCAGGCCTTCGATCACGCCGAGTTGTTGGGCAGTTCCCAGCAACGGCTCACGATCGCCGGAGAAGGACTTAACCTCGTTCTTGCAGCAGGGCACGACGTGGAAGCCGCCAACCGGTATCTGTCGGCCTTGGCAGCCAGGCCTGCAGGCGAAGAGGGCGGGCAAGCGGGCCAAAATCTGACGGTCTTGCTGTGGTCGGCAGAGGGAACCGGCATTGATCTGCCGGCACCCGACTGGCGGTCGAGCGACCACACAATCCGTGGCGAACTGCCGCGGTTCTCGGACGGCCGCTTCAAGACCTCCTACAACATGCAGTCGCGCGCCCTCAGCGCGATCGACCTCCAGCAGGGTCTGGCTCTGCACTGCGTGCGCTCCTTTACCGACCTGCCTCAATACGAATGGGGCGCACCGCTTCGCGACATCATCGGCTGGTGGCTGTCGGGTAACAGCGTGCAGCTTATCCACGCCTCCGCAGTCTCGGCCTTCGGCAAGGGAGCACTGCTGGTTGGACCTGGCGGCAGCGGCAAGTCGACGACCGCTGCGCAATGCCTGCGACACGATGCGTTGTCATTCATTGCCGATGATTACTGCGCGGTTTCGTTGCGGAATGAACCACGTATCCATCCCTTGTTTCGCACGTCCAAACTCTGCGTCGTTGCGACACAATCGATTCCGGGACTTGGTGCCGGTGAGTTTTCGGACGGGACCGGCAAGGTCCTCTTCCGCCTAGTTAGCGCCGACATCGCTGACGATGTGCCCTTACGGACAATCCTCATGCCGGAGATAGTCGATGCCGAACGCAGCGAGATTCTGCCGGCCGGCAAAGGTCAGGCAGCTAGACGGCTCATGCCGAGCACGCTGTTCCAATTGCCGGGCAGTGCACGCATGGAGATGGCCCTGATGGGCGATCTGATTCGCAGGGTCCCTGCCTTCCGCCTCCGGCTCGGGCGCGACCGCGGCAATCTGCTGACGACGCTGACCGAACACCTCAAGGCACTGTGACCGATGCGTATCAGCGTCGTCATCCCAGCCTACAATTCCGCCGAATTTGTTGGCGAGGCGCTGGATTCGATAGCTGCGCAGAAGCGTGCACCGGATGAAATCGTCGTCGTTGATGATGGTTCACACGATGACACCGCGCAGATCGTGCAATCGCGGCGCATGAGCGGGCTGACACTGATACGACAGCGAAACGCCGGAGCCGCTGCGGCGCGCAATGCCGCGCTGGAAAAATCAACGGGGAACTGGATCGCCTTCCTCGACGCTGACGATCTGTGGACTCCGGACAAACTCACCATCCAAGCTGGTCTTGCCACTGAATATTCAGACGTGGATGTGTGGCTCGGCGCGACTGAAGGCGTCTCGCTGGCGCCTCCTGCAACTACGGCAGGCGCGTTCCTGGCCGATTTCTCCAGTCGCAACTTCCTGCAATTGGGTGCGACTTTCATTCGGCGATCAGTGTTCGATCGCGTCGGCCTGTTCGACCCGGCGTTGAAATACGGAGAGGATTTCGACTGGCTGATGCGTTCGCAGGAAGCGGGTGCGGTCATCGCGACTCATCCGGAAACGGTGCTGCGATACCAGCGTCACAGCGCGAATTTGACCAATAACGTCTCTGAGCTCACAAGCGGTTTCCTGGGGGTATTGAAGAGATCCATTGACCGGCGTCGGCTCAGTTAGAGTCGTGCATCATGACTGTCGCCGTCGTAATCCCGGTCTTCAATGGCGAACGCTATCTCGCCAAAGCCGTCGCGAGCGTCCGGTCGCAATCGGTCCGGCCGGACGAAATCGTGGTTGTCGATGACGGCTCGACGGACGGGACGGCCGCATGGCTGTGCGCGCAGGAAGATCTTACGATCGTCACGCAGGAGAACAGGGGCGCGGGCGCGGCGCGCAACCGTGGTGTTCAGAACGTCACTGCATCGATCCTCGCCTTCCTCGACGCCGACGACATGTGGCGGCCTGACTACATCGAGCATCAACGGGCAGCGCTGGACGCTGACACGTCGGTCGATGCGGTTTTTGTTCTGGGCCAAAATTTTGCCGAAGACGGGCTCCGCTGCGACCAGCGCCAGGGGTACATGCTTTCGGCCATGGTGATCCGTCGTGAGGCGTTTTGTCGCGTTGGCTGGTTCGATGAGACACCCGGTGTGCCGGAATTTGCCGCCTGGTTCCTGGCAGCGCGCGACGCTGGGCTCCGTTACATCGAGAGCCCGCTAGTCCTCGTCGACCGAAGGGTCCATGCCGGAAACAAGGGACGCATGCCGGGTGCGCACAGCCAGTACCTGCCGGTGCTGAAGCAGCGACTCGATCGTCGGCGGGCTGCTGCCAAGTGATCCGGAAACGGATCGTTGGCGTGGGCCGAAGACTCGTTCGCCGTCCGCCGGT
>JBAXUD010000196.1:0-6426 GCA_037129875.1 Mycobacteriaceae bacterium | reverse complement strand
GCCGTGACCACCCGGCCGGTGCGGGCCAGTCCCAGTGCGACACTCTCGTCGGCGTCGGCGCGGGTGCGACCGGATTTGAGCCAGAATTCGCGTATCCGCGCCAGCAGGAACACCTCGTAATCCATCGACAGCCCGAACGCGACGCAGAACATCAGCACCGGGACGTTGGCCTCCATGGTGCCGGTCGGGGTCGTTCCCAGGGCACCGAGGTGGCCTTCCTGGAACACCCAGACCAGGGCGCCGAATGCCGCCGACAGCGAGAGCACATTGAGCACAATGGCTTTCAGCGGCAACACCAGGCTCCCGGTGAGCAGGAACAGCAATACGAAGGTGATGACGCCAATCAGGGTCAGGACCAACGGCATTCGCGACGTGACGGCCGAGACGATGTCGCGGTTCATCTGGGCCCCGCCCGCGATGAGAATCTCGCGCCCAGCGGGCTCGGCGACGGCGTGCAACCGATCGAGCTGCGTTTTGGAGGCTGCGGAGTACAGCGGTGCGGTGCTGCGGACCGACAGGAACGCACTGCCGTCGGCGGCGGCGGTGGGCGCTGACGGCGGGCCCGCCCGGTTGCCGTTGACGAACGTCCCACCCGGGGCGGAGACCAGCGTCACGTCCGGCACCCGGGACAGGTCGGCGGCGTAGCGATCCAGTTCAGCGCCGGCCGCTTCACCGGCTTCCGGGATCACCATGATCAGACCGTTGTTGAGGTTGCTCGGGAAGTCGTTGCGCAACCGGTCGCCGACCTGATGAGCGGACGCGCTCTTGGGCAGCACGCGGTCGTCCGGGCTGCCGAATTCGATACGCAGGAAAGGCAATCCGAGGAATACCAGCGCAGCGATGATGGCGGCGCCGATCGGAATGGACCGGCGCATCACGGTTTTGGTCGAGCGGTACCAGAAAAGCTGCTCGACCGGCTTGGCCACCGGCTCGGGCCGGCCCAATGCGCGCCGCAGCCAGCGGCGGATGTCCAGCGCGTCCAGTCGGGTACCGAGCACCACGAGGGCCGCCGGGGTGACCAACACCGCGGCGGCGGCGGCGAACGCCACCGTGGCGACGCCGGAGTAGGCGAAGGACTTCAGGAAGTACATCGGGAACACCATCAACGCCGACAGTGACAGCGCCACCGTCACCGCCGAGAACAGAACCGTTCGCCCCGCGGTGGTCATCGTGCGCACCAGCGCCGCCTCCGGCGTTGCGCCGCCGTGGATTTCGTCGCGGTAGCGGCTGACGATCAACAGCGTGTAATCGATCGCCAGCGCCAGGCCGAGCGCGGTGGTGATGTTCAGCGCGAAGATCGACACGTCGGTGAACTGGGTGATCAGCCGCAGCACCGCCATCGCACCCAGGATCGCCATCATTCCGACGAGCAGCGGCAGGGTCGCGGCGATCAGGCCGCCGAACACCCACACGAGCACCAGGAAGCTCAGCGGGATTGCGATGGCCTCCATGCGCATCAAGTCGTGTTTGGTCTGCTCGTTGATCTGCCTGATGATCATCGAGCTGCCGCCGGCGGCGACCGTCACCCCGTCGCGCTCTCCCACGACCTTCGCGGCCAACTCGGCCGCGTAGCCCTGGGCTTTGTTCTCGCCGCCGGCCATGGTGGCGATCACCAGACCGATCGTGCCGTCGGTGCTGGTCAATTCGGCGGCCGCCCCCGGCGTGGACGTCCACGGCGAGGACACGGCGAGCACATTCGGCGAGGCGTCCAGCGTGGCCACGATCTCGGTGCCGACGGTCCGGGCGGTCCCTCCGGCGATGCCGGCGGGGTCGCTGACCGTGAACTGCAACTGCTGGTCGCTCTGGCCGAACTTCTCGCTGAGCAGCCGGGCGGCGCGGGCCGACTCCGAGCCCGGGTCCTGGAATCCACCGGACGACAGGTGATTGGCGACCGGGATGCCGAACACGGCGGTGAGCACCGCCAGTAGCGCCGCGGCGGCCAGAATCCGGCGCGGAAAGCGAAGGGCGAGGTGGGCGATCCGGTGCAACACAATCCCCCCCTTCCCGTCGTTTCGGCTAACTGCTGGTCAGTTCCGAGTCTGGCCGGGGCGGCCCGGGCTGGTCAACCGGAGCGCAGCGCTGTTACCGGCCGGTAAGAATTGCCACCAAACTCCGAAACGCGACTCAAAGTTTCCTTAATCGTGACCCCTAGGCTAGGCCTATGTGGATCGACGACACCAGCGCTGACGTCATCAAAGTTGACTTCGAAGCTCTGTATCACGGCGACGTGCTCGTGGAGGGTGACACCTCCGAGCAGTTCGTCGACGTTGCCTGAAACCAGGCAGAACGACCGGGCCTGAGAGGGTTCCACGTCCTACGACGCCGCGTCGTCGATGACCGCGCGCGACCGGACAAGCAAAGTGCCCGCCTTTAATCAGGCGGGCACTTTTGCGTCTACGGTCAGGCCGGCACCGAGACATCCGAGGTAACCATGCCGGCGAGCCGGCCGGTGATGATCTCCTCGGCCTCGGTGACCATCCGGCTCACCAGCTCACCGCAGGTCGGAATGTCGTGGATCAGGCCCATGACGGTGCCGACCGTCCAGATGCCGGCGTCGGGATCGCCGTCCTCGAACACCTTGCGGCCGCGTGAACCAGCCACCAGTTCCATGATGTCGCCGAACTGTCCGCCGCCCTTGAGGATCTCCACCACTTCGCGCGACACCGCGTTGGAGGCCACCCGGGCGGTGTTGTGCAGGCTGCGGAAGATCAGCTCGGTGCCCAGTTCATTGCCGTCCACGATGGCCTGCTTGATGTTCTGGTGAATCGGTGATTCGGCGGTGCACATGAACCGGGTGCCCATGTTGACGCCGTCGGCACCGAGCGCCAACGCGGCCACCAGCCCGCGGGCGTCGCCGAATCCGCCCGAGGCGATCATCGGGATCTCGATCTCCTTGGCGGCGGCCGGAATCAGGACCAGGCCGGGCACGTCGTCTTCGCCGGGGTGTCCGGCGCACTCGAAGCCGTCGATGCTGATGCCGTCGACCCCGAGGCTCTGCGCCTTGATGGCATGCCGCACCGAGGTGCACTTGTGCATCACCTTGATCCCGTTGCCGTGGAACATCGGCAGGTGCGGGGCAGGGTTGGATCCGGCGGTCTCGACGATCTTGATGCCGGCGTCGACGATCACCTGGCGGTATTCGTCATACGGCGGCGGGGTGATCGCCGGCAGGATCGTCAGATTGACCCCGAACGGCTTGTCGGTCAGTTCGCGGGTGCGGTCGATCTCGCGGGCCAGGTCGGCCGGGGTCGGCTGAGTCAGCGCGGTGAGGAAACCCAGTGCGCCGGCATTGGCAACGGCCGCAACGAGTTCCGCGCGACCCACCCACTGCATACCGCCCTGGGCGATCGGGTGCTCGATACCGAACGTCTCGGTGAACTTGGTCTTCAGTGCCATGTCTTGAGTCTTTCCGATCTACCGGGGAGCCATGCGGATTGCGCCGTCGAGGCGGATCACCTCGCCGTTGAGCATCGGATTCTGCACGATGTGCACTGCCAGCGCGCCGTATTCGCTGGGGTTGCCCAGCCGCGACGGGTGCGGCACCTGAGCGCCGAGGGAGGCCTTGGCCGGCTCGGGCAGACCGGCCAGCAACGGGGTGTCGAACAGGCCGGGGGCAATCGTCATCACCCGGATTTGCTTGTCGGCGAGGTCGCGGGCGATCGGCAGTGTCATGCCGACGACGCCGCCCTTGGATGCCGAGTAGGCGGCCTGGCCGATCTGTCCGTCGAACGCGGCGACAGAGGCGGTGTTGATGATGACCCCGCGCTCGCCACCGATCGGTTCGGTCTTGACCATCCGCTCGGCACCGAGGCGCAGCACGTTGAAGGTGCCGACCAGGTTGATGTTGACGATGCGGGCGAACTTGCTCAGCGGGTACACCCCACCCTTGCCCAGCACACGGATCGCATCGCCGGTGCCTGCGCAGTTGACGACGATGCGGACCGGCCCGAGCGTCTCGGCGAGGTCGAAGGCTTTGGCGACGGCATCTTCGTCGGTGACGTCAGCGGGCGCGAAGCGGACCCGGTCGCCGAGTTCTTCAGCGACGTCCTGGCCCTGGGAACTGGGCAGATCGAGGATGACGACCTTGGCGCCTTCGTCGAGGAGGGCTCGGGAGGTTGCCAGTCCCAGACCAGAAGCGCCACCGGTGACGACGGCCACCGCGTCCTTGATTTCCACTCCGCGCGTTCCTCTCGGGTCGACCTACTGGTTGGTCGGGGACTATACCCAGTCCCGCAGGACGGCCTCGGTATCGGCCCCGGGGACGCCCGGCGGGGTGGGTTTGTCCGGAGAGGTGCGGGAGAACCGCGGCGCCGGCATCGGGAAGATCGAGCCACCCTCTTTGTAGAATCCGCCGCGCTCGGTGTTGTGCGGTTCGGTCTCGATTTCAGCGAAGGACAACACCGGCGTCACGCAGGCGTCGCTACCGGAGAACACTCCGGCCCAGTGGTCGCGGTCGTGTTTGGCGAAGGTCTCGGTGAGGATCCTCCGTAACTCCGGCCACTGGGTGACGTCGTTCTGGGCGGGCAGCGCGGCCGGGTCCAGGCCCAGCTTCGCCAGCAGTTCGGCATAGAACTGGGGCTCGATCGATCCGACCGAGACGTAGCGGCCGTCAGCGCACTCGTAGACGTCGTAATACGGTGCACCGGTGTCGAGCATGTTGGTGCCGCGGACATCACTCCACAGTCCGGTGTGCCGGAAGGCGAACATCATCTGGGCCAGGACGCTCGCGCCGTCCACCATCGCGGCGTCTACCACCTGGCCCTTGCCGGACCGCTCCCGCTCGTAGAGCGCCGAGAGGATGCCGACGAGCAGGAACATCGACCCGCCGCCGAAGTCACCGACCAGGTTCAGCGGCGGCACCGGGCGTTCTCCCGCGCGGCCGATGGCGTGCAGGACGCCGTTGAGCGAGATGTAGTTGATGTCGTGGCCGGACTGCTGGCTGCGCGGGCCGGTCTGGCCCCAACCGGTCATCCGGGCATAGATCAGGCGCTCGTTGACCTTGGCGCAGTCCTGCGGGCCCAGGCCGAGACGTTCGGTGACCCCCGGGCGGAAACCCTCGATGAGCACATCGGCTTTGGCGATGAGCCGCAGAACCAGGTCGCGGTCCTCATCGCTCTTGAGGTTGGCGGCAACCGATCGCCGGTTACGCACCAGGAAGTCGCCACTGGGCGCCGGGTTGGGCACCTTGGGGGGCCGCTCGACCCGAACGACGTCGGCACCGAGATCGCCGAGGATCATCGCCGCGTGCGGGCCGGGGCCGATGCCGGCCAACTCGACCACGCGCAAACCGTGAAGAGGTCCCGCCATGTGCTCTACCACCCTTCGTGGAGTCCCGATTCCTGCGCCGAGATCCCCTTTGTACCGTGTGGAACCGTGCACACCTACACCGGCATCGACGATCTGACCATCTCACTGCAGGGCCATGTGCTGTCGGTGACCTTCAACCGTCCAGACAGCCTCAACTCCCTGACCACCCCCATGCTGACCACCTTCGCCGACACCCTGGAGCGCGCGGCAACCGACCCCGATGTCAAGGTCGTCAGGCTCGGCGGAGCCGGTCGCGGATTCTGCTCGGGGGCCGGGATCAGCGCCGAAGACCAAGCGGCACAAGCGGCTTCGCTCTCCATCGACGACCTGCTCGTGGCGGCCAACCGGGCCGTGCAGACCGTCGTCGCGCTGCCCAAGCCGGTGGTGGCGGTGGTGCACGGACCCGCCGCCGGCGTCGGGGTGTCGCTGGCCCTGGCCAGCGATGTGGTTCTGGCATCGGAGAAGGCGTTCTTCATGCTCGCCTTCACCAAGATCGCCCTGATGCCCGACGGCGGGGCCACCGCGCTGGTAGCCGCGGCGGTGGGGCGCATCCGTGCGATGCGGATGGCGCTGCTGGCCGAACGCATCCCGGCCGCCGAGGCGCTGGGCTACGGACTGGTCAGTGCCGTCTATCCGCATGACGAACTGGAGGCCGGTGTGACAGCGGTGGTCGAGAAACTCGCGGCGGGCCCGGCGGTGTCGCTGCGGCTGACCAAGCAGGCGATCAACGCCGAGACACTGACCGGACTGGACGCGGCGATCGGCCGCGAGACCGAGGGCCAGATGGTGCTGTTGAAGTCTCGCGACTTCGTCGAGGGAACCAAGGCATTTCAGCAGCGCCGCGCGCCCAGCTTCAGCGACGAGTAGCCGGCAGGCTCATGTCCACCAGGCGGATCAGAGGCCGAATAGCAGCGGAAGCAGCAGCACCATCATCGGCCCCCAGATCAGGTGGGTCAGGACCGGCGCCAGAACGCCGCCGGTGGCGCGGCGCTGCACACCGCACACGGCCCCCAGGATCAGCCCGGCAAAGCCGAGCATCGGATTTCCGGTGGTGAAGGTCGCGGCCGCGTACAGCACGGTGGAGACCAGCACCGGATACCACCGGCCGTTGCCGTAGAT
>JBAXUD010000195.1:0-6426 GCA_037129875.1 Mycobacteriaceae bacterium | reverse complement strand
CGCTCAAGCCGGCCACCGCGGCGACCCGGTCGGGATGAAGCAACGGGGTGCTCCAGGCGACCACCGCACCCCAGTCGTGGCCCACCAGTGCGGCGCGTTCGGCCCCGGCTGCGTCCATCAGGCCGACCAGGTCTGCAGTCAGCGCGGTGATGTCGTAGGCCTCGACAGCCTCCGGACGTGAGGATCCCCCGTAGCCGCGTTGGTCCGGAGCGAGGACGCGGTAGCCGGCCGCGGCCAGCACGGGTATCTGGTGGCGCCAGGAAAATGCCAGTTCAGGAAAGCCGTGGGCGAGGATCACCAACGGGCCATCCGGCGGGCCCGCGTCATACACCCGCAGTCGGACCCCGTTGACGTCGATGAATCGTTCGGTCGCTATGACCACGGTGCTCAGCCAAGCACAGCGGGTCGACGCCGGGAAGGTTGCCGAACCAAACAGTGACGGAAACTCCGCGGGCACCGTCCGACGTTGGGGTGGCGGTAGCCTGAAAGACTCCAGGGCAGCGCAAATATGCAAATTGGAAGGACGGGGCCCCGTCGGGCCGATGTTGATGAACCGGAAAAACGTATTCCGCACGCTGGCCGTGATCGCGGCCGTGTTGCTGCTCGGCTGGGTATTCCTCTACTTCAACGACGACACCCGCGGCTTCAAGCCCGTCGACACCTCTGTGGCGGTATCCCAGATCAACGCCGACAACGTCAAGCAAGCCCAGATCGATGACCGCGAGCAGCAGGTCCGGATGGAGCTCAAGAACGCAAACGGCGACACCGGCAATTCGTCCAAGGTCATCGCCAAATACCCGACCGGTTACGCGGTTCCGCTGTTCGATGCGCTGAACGCCAAGGGCATCAAGACCAACACCGCGGTCAACCAGCCCAGCGCGCTGGGCTCGCTGCTGATCTACATGCTGCCCCTGCTTCTGCTGGTCGGGTTGTTTCTGCTGTTCTCCCGGATGCAGACCGGCGGCCGGATGGGCTTCGGGTTCGGCAAGTCAAAGGCCAAGCTGCTGTCCAAGGACATGCCGCAGACCACCTTCGCCGACGTCGCCGGCGCCGACGAGGCGGTCGAGGAGCTCTACGAGATCAAGGACTTCCTGCAGAATCCGGCTCGATACCAGGCGTTGGGAGCGAAGATTCCCAAGGGCGTGCTGCTCTACGGCCCGCCCGGCACCGGCAAGACCCTGCTGGCGCGCGCGGTGGCCGGTGAGGCCGGGGTTCCGTTCTTCACCATCTCCGGCTCGGACTTCGTCGAGATGTTCGTCGGCGTCGGCGCCTCCCGGGTGCGCGACCTATTCGAGCAGGCCAAGCAGAACACCCCCTGCATCATCTTCGTCGACGAGATCGACGCCGTCGGCCGCCAGCGCGGCGCCGGTCTGGGTGGCGGCCACGACGAGCGCGAGCAGACCCTTAATCAGCTGCTGGTCGAGATGGACGGCTTCGGCGAACGCCAGGGCGTCATCCTGATTGCGGCCACCAACCGACCCGATATTCTGGACCCGGCGCTGCTGCGCCCCGGCCGCTTCGACCGCCAGATCCCGGTGTCCAGCCCCGACCTGGCCGGCCGAAAAGCCGTGCTGCGAGTGCATGCACAGGGCAAGCCGCTGGCCCCCGATGCCGACCTCGACGGTCTGGCCAAGCGCACCGTCGGCATGTCCGGGGCGGATCTGGCCAACGTGATCAACGAGTCGGCGCTGCTGACCGCGCGGGAGAACGGCACCATCATCACCGGGGCGGCGCTGGAGGAGGCCGTCGACCGCGTGATCGGCGGACCACGCCGCAAGGGACGGATCATCAGCGAGCTGGAGAAGAAGATCACCGCCTATCACGAGGGCGGCCACACCCTGGCGGCATGGGCGATGCCCGACATCGATCCGATCTACAAGGTGACCATCCTGGCCCGCGGCCGCACCGGCGGCCACGCGGTATCGGTGCCCGAGGACGACAAGGGTTTGATGACCCGCTCGGAGATGATCGCCCGGCTGGTATTCGCGATGGGTGGCCGCGCCGCCGAGGAACTGGTGTTCCGCGAGCCGACCACCGGTGCGGTCTCCGATATCGAACAGGCCACCAAGATCGCCCGGGCGATGGTTACCGAGTACGGCATGAGCGCCAAACTGGGTGCGGTCCGCTACGGCACCGAACACGGCGACCCGTTCCTGGGCCGAACCATGGGCACCCAGGCCGACTACAGCCATGAGGTCGCCCGCGATATCGACGACGAGGTCCGCAAGCTCATCGAGGCCGCGCACACCGAGGCGTGGGCGATCCTCACCGAGTACCGCGATGTGCTCGACGTGCTGGCCGGTGAGCTGCTGGAGAAGGAAACCCTGCATCGCGCTGAATTGCAGGCCATCTTCGCCAACGTGGAGAAGCGCCCGCCGCTGGCGGTTTTCAACGACTTCGGCACCCGCATCCCGTCGGACAAGCCGCCGATCAAGACCCCCGGCGAACTGGCCATCGAACGCGGTGAACCGTGGCCCCAGCCGATGCCGGAGCCTGCGTTCAAGAAGGCGATCGCCCAAGCTTCAGCCGCCGCCGGGCCGCAGCATCCCCAGGGAGTCAACGGCAACGGCGCCCACCCAGGTGTACACGCCCACGCCCAGCACCAGGGCCGGCACCAGGCTCCGGACGGCCCCGCCCAGCCCGACTACGGTGCCCCGGCCGGCTGGCATGCGCCCGGCTGGCCGCCGCCCCCGCAGCAGCAAGGCTGGTATCCGCCGCCACCGGGCTGGGGTCCGCCTCCTGCGCACGGGCAACACCCATATCCGTCGCATCAGCCCTATGCCTCGCCCACCGCTCCTGCTCCGCAGGAGGGCTCCGGTGGCGAGGGCGAACGTAACGACCGTTGATTGACGATGAGGGAGTAGCCATGCCGAAGCGCGACACGATCACTTTCTACACCCCGGTCTTCGACCAGGATCGCGCTGAGGCGGCCGTCCGGGAACTGCTGCTGGCGGTGGGCGAGGATCCCGACCGCCAGGGTCTCAAGGAGACGCCGGCCCGGGTGGCCCGCGCCTACCGGGAGATGTTCGCCGGTCTCTACACCGACCCGGACGCCGTGCTGGAGACCACGTTCGACGAAGAACACGACGAGTTGGTGTTGGTCACGAAAATCCCGATGTACTCCACCTGCGAGCATCATCTGGTGGCCTTCCACGGAATGGCCCACGTCGGTTACATCCCCGGTGTCGACGGCAGGGTGACCGGGTTGTCGAAGTTGGCTCGGGTGGTCGATCTCTACGCCAAACGTCCCCAGGTCCAGGAGCGACTGACCGGCCAGATCGCCGACGCGGTGGTGCGCAAACTCAAGCCGCGCGGCGTCATCGTGGTCATCGAGGCCGAGCACCTCTGCATGGCGATGCGGGGGGTTCGCAAAGCGGGTTCGGTGACCGTGACATCTGCGGTGCGCGGACAGTTCAAGACCGACGTCGCGTCGCGATCCGAGGCACTGGGCCTGATCCTGCGCAAGTGAGTCCGACTCGGGTGCAGGTGATGGGGGTCGTCAACGTCACCGACGATTCCTTCTCCGACGGAGGACGGTACCTCGACCCGACCCGGGCAGTTGAGCACGCACTCGCCCTGGTCGCCGACGGCGCGGACATCATTGACGTCGGTGGGGAGTCCACCCGGCCCGGTGCCGTCCGCGTCGATCCCGCCGTTGAGATTGCTCGGATCCTTCCGGTGGTGAAAGAAGTTGCTGCACAAGGGATCACCGTCAGTATCGACACCATGCACGCTGCCGTGGCGCGGGCCGCACTGGAGAACGGCGCCAGCATCATCAACGATGTCAGCGGCGGCCGCGCAGATCCGGGGATGGCGGCCCTGGTCGCCGAGGCTGCCGTCCCGTGGGTGCTGATGCACTGGCGGTCCGTGCGCCAGACCCAACCACATGAGGTGCCGCACTATCGTGATGTGGTGCCCGAGGTCCGTGACGAACTGCTCGCCGCGGTCGACGCCGCCATGGCCGTCGGCATCGATCGCGGGCAACTGATCATCGACCCGGGTCTGGGTTTCGCCAAGACGGCCCAACACAATTGGGCGTTGTTGCATGCCCTGCCGGAGTTGGTAGCGACCGGCATTCCGGTGCTCGTCGGAGCATCTCGCAAGCGCTTCCTCGGGTCACTGCTGGCTGCCGAGGATGGCACACCGCGACCGCCGAACGGGCGTGAGACCGCTACCGCGGTGATTTCCGCCATGGCCGGCCTGCACGGAGCCTGGGGTGTCCGGGTGCACGACGTTCGCGCCAGCGTCGATGCCCTCAAGGTCGTCGATGCCTGGTGCGCAGACCCGGAGGACACCGATGACTGACCGTATCGAATTGCGTGGTCTGGCGGTTCGGGGCAACCACGGTGTCTTCGACCATGAGCGCCGTGACGGGCAGGACTTCATCGTCGACATCACCGTGTGGATCGACCTGGCCGATGCGGCCGCCAGCGACGATCTGGCCGATACCTTCGACTACGGCGTACTGGCCCAGCGTGCCGCCGACATCGTCGCCGGCCCGCCGCGCGACCTCATCGAGACGGTCGCCGCCGAGATCGCCGAGGACGTGATGGCCGACGCCCGGGTGCACGCCGTCGAAGTGGTCGTGCACAAGCCTTCGGCGCCGATCCCGCTGACTTTTCGCGACGTGGCCGTCGTCGCCCGGCGGTCCCGTCGTGGCGGGCGGGGACAGATCGTTCCGGCCGGCGGCGCGCTGTGAGCCGCGTCGTGCTGTCCATCGGGTCCAACCTCGGTGACCGCCTGGCCCGGTTGCAGTCCGCCGTCGACGGACTCGGCGATGCGCTGCGCGCGGTGTCGCCGATTTACGAGACCGACGCCTGGGGCGGCGTGGAGCAGGGTCCCTTTCTCAACGCGGTGGTGATCGCCGAGGATGCCGCCCTGGATCCGCACGCGTGGTTACGCAGGGCGCAGGCGATCGAGTCGCAGAATCAGCGGGTGCGCGAGCAGAAGTGGGGACCGCGCACCCTCGACGTCGATCTGGTGTGTGTCGGCGGCCCGGACGGCGACGTGGTGTGCAGCGACGCCGATCTCACCCTGCCGCACCCGTTCGCCCATAAGCGGGCCTTCGTGCTGATGCCCTGGCTCGACGTCGACCCGGCCGCCGAACTCACCGTCAATGGGCAGCGCAGGCCCGTGCGCGAGTTGCTCGACGAGTTGGACCGGGCCGAACGCGATGGTGTGCGGCCCACCGTGCTGACTGTGACCGCGGGCCGGGGCTGATGGGCCCGACGCGGGGACGCGACCTGGCCGTGGCGGCGGTGATCGCTGCGATCGCCGGCTATCTCGCGATCCACCTGCTCTACCGGTACTTCCCGCCGATCACACTGTGGACGGGACTTTCCCTGCTGGCGGTGGCCGCTGCCGAGACCTGGTGGGCGGCGTCGGTTCGTGGCCGCATCCGCGACGGCCGGATCGGGGTTGGCGCCGGGCGGTTGCACCCGCTCGCCGTGGCCCGCACCGTGGCCATTGCCAAGGCCTCGGCGTGGGTGGGCGCGGCAATGCTGGGGTGGTGGCTGGCCGTGCTGGCCTATCTGCTGCCCCGGCGCGCCGAATTGCGGGTGGCCGTCGCCGATACCCCGGGGGCGCTGGTGGCGGCCGGCAGCGCGTTCGCACTCGTAGCCGCCGCACTGTGGCTTCAGCACTGCTGTAAATCTCCGGGTGAGCCCAGCGGCGAGGATGCCCTGGCCGAATAGGCCGGCGCTGGACTGATTGTCTCGCGCCCATTCGCCTGGTTTCGCCGCAGCTTGTCGGCGCTGGCAACCACTTTCGACGCGGTACAGTGCACCGCATGACCGATGTGCCCCGCGGCGCCAAGAGCCGGCGCGGCGGCCGCGGAACGGGCTGGGTGCTGCTGACCTCGCTCCTGGTTCTGGCGATCCTGGCCAGTTCGACGTTGGTGTTCACCAACCGCGTCGAGCTGTTGCGGCTGGCGGTGATCCTGTCGCTGTGGGCCGCTGTCGTGGCGGCGTTCGTCACCGTGATCTACCGGCGTCAGAGCGAGCTCGATCAGGCCCGCGCCCGCGACATGAAGTTCGTCTATGACCTTCAACTCGACCGGGAGATCTCTGCCCGGCGGGAATACGAGTTGTCGGTCGAATCACATCTGCGTCGCACGCTGTCCCGGGAGATCCGTGCCGAGGCGGCCGATGAGATGTCCGGTCTGCGAGCCGAGCTGGTCGCATTGCGCTCGCAGCTGGAGGTGATGCTGGGCACCGATCTGAGGCATCGCCCGGCACTGGAAAGCGAGCGCATCGCCGTGGCGATGCCCGCGGCGCCCGGACGGGTGGAGAGCAGCCGGGTGACCGTGGTTGCCGAAGAGGTCTTGACCATTGCCCGCGAAACGGTGGTCGAGGACTCCATCATCGACGTTCACGAAGAACCCCTCGTCGAAACGGCGCCTGTCCCCGTCGCGGTCGCGCCGCCGCC
>JBAXUD010000194.1:0-6487 GCA_037129875.1 Mycobacteriaceae bacterium | reverse complement strand
CAAGACTGATTGCCGGGAACCGGCTCAAGACTGATTGCCGGGAACCGGCGGGCACTTCCCTGCGTCCTATCCGGTATGGGAACCACATCGGTTGACCCGCAAGCACTTCGGTACGCCGCGCAGCGACTCGATGAGGCAGCCGACCTACTGGACGCGGCCGCCCGCTGTCATCTGAGCGGATTGCTACTGCCTACCGCCGATCGGAGAACTCGGTCGGCGATAGGTCAACTCACAGACGACGTCGCGCAGTGGCAGCGGGATGTGCGGGAGTACGCCTACGCCGTCCGTGTCGGCGCTGACCGCTACATCGAGGAGGACCGCATCGGCGCGGAGGCGTTGCTGTGATCACCGAAGCCATGCTTGCTGAAGCGGCGGCCGCCGACAGCGCGGCCCTGGCGGCGGCGGCCGGTTCCGCCGAGGAAGCCCTTGCCTGTCACCGTGATGCAGTTGCCGCACTGGCAGCAGGCTGGCGCAGCGAAACAGGTTTGGCAGCAACGGATCTCCTGCAACAGAAGTGCGCAGAAGCGACCGATATCGTTGCCGAGCTGCGTCGAGCGGCCGCGGAATTGAGGTCGTTGCACGACGGCTTCGCGGACCTGTCAGGTGGCACGGCGCAGGCCCCCCTGGCCGACGATGGGCGGGCTGCCGAACAGTCGATAGTCGCCACCTCCAGCCGACCGGTCGGAGCTCCCGCGCCCGGCCAGATTCGTGAAGACCCGATGCCGCAGCCCGACCCGCCCGCCGCGGTTCCCGGTCAGGCCCTGTCGCCGGCCCCATGGGCTGCGCAAGCGCCAACCGGACCCTGGACGCCAGCGCCACCCGGGACACCGGAGGCCGCACCGTCCTGGCAACCAGGCGGGTCGATCCCGCCGCTTCCCGATGTGGGGGGTGCCCTGGTGGGTCTCATTGCGCAGATCGCGCAGACGCTCGGCTCTTACGCCGACACTGGCGGCCTTCCGCCATCTGAGCATCACCGCGAAGAGGCTTCGTCCGCGGCCACGGCTGCGCCCCGTCCGCCACATCGGAATCCGCCGCCGGTGACGGCGAGTGCCGGGCCCGTGTCCCTGCCGGACAGTGCCATCCCGAAGAGTGCAGTTCCGCAAAACGCTGTGCTGCAACCTAATTCCCCGGTATTGAGTCAAACCCCGCCGGAACTGCTGCCGGCCGAACGGCCGCCCGATCCTGGCGGGCCGCCGCCACCGCCCCCGGTAACCGCCGCGGAACCTGAGCCGCCGCCGCCAACTCCAGCCCCGGTGGATCCGGGGCCTGCTCCGGCTGCGGAGTCCAAGACGCCCTGTGAGATCGCCGCAGACGAACTCCCGAAAGTGGGGGAGTGATCCTCAGGGCAGCAGCTGCTGCAACTGCTCGACGAACTCGACGTACTCGGCGCCGTCGGCGGCCACCGGGGTCGCCAGCAGGGTGGTCACGCCTGCCTCGGCGAACGCGGCGATGCGTTCCTTGACATAGCCCCGCGGCCCGATCAGCGACACGGCGCGCACCAGATCGTCGGGCACCGCAGCGATCGCCTCGACCTTGTTGCCCGAGAGGTAGAGTTCCTGGATACGGTCGGCCACGGCGCCGAACCCGTATCGGGTGGCCACGTTGTGATAGAAGTTTCGGCCCTTGGCGCCCATGCCGCCGATGTACAGCGCCAGTTGGGGTTTGGCCCACTGAAGACGGTCATCGACATCGTCGCCGATGGCCACCGAGACTCCCACCATGATGTCGAGATCGCCGAGTGCGCTGTCGCGCTTGGCTTTCCCGGTCCGAAGGGCATCGCCCCACACCTCGTCGGCCCGCTCGGGGTAGAAGAAAATCGGCTGCCATCCGTTGGCGATCTCGGCCGTCAACTCGACGTTCTTGGGGCCCAGCGAGGCGATAGTGATCGGAATATTCTCTCGCACAGGCGCATTGATGAGCTTCAGCGCCTTGCCGAGCCCCGTCCCGCGGTCGGCCGGCAGCGGGATCTGGTAGTGGTTGCCCTGAAACGAGACCCGCTCTCTGCGCCACACCTGACGGCAGATCTCGACGACCTCGCGGGTCCGTCCCAATGGTGCGTCGAACGGCACGCCGTGGAAACCCTCCATCACCTGCGGGCCGGAGGTCCCGATGCCGAGCATGAACCTCCCGTCGGAGACGTAGTCCAGGCCCGCAGCGGTCATCGCGAGCAGTGTGGGGGTGCGGGTGTAGATCGGGACGACTCCTGAGCCGAGTTCGATGGTGGACGTCTTGGCGGCCAGGTAACCCAGTTGGCTGACGGCGTCGAACGAGTAGGCCTCGGGCACCAGGACGATGCCGACGCCGCGTTTCTCCAATTCGACGACCTGCTCGACGGTTTCGCGGAAGCCGCCCGCGTAGGACAGAAAGATACCGGTGCGCATCTGTTGGTTATACGCCAACCGGTTGGTCGGGAGCTAGCGGAACAGCGCGACGATCCGGTCTTCGTCGGTTACCGGCGGGGCATCCGGATCCAGGCTGCCGGTATGGGGCAGTTCGGCCTCCGGGTCGGCGAATTCCTTGTAGGTCTTGTCGGCGGTGAGATGGAACAGCAGGAAACCGGTCACCAGCGCGCGAACCGTCTTCTGGGTCTCATCACTGGAACCGGCAAAGCCCAGCAGGCGGGTGATCATGCGACGTTTCTCGGCCACTCCGGCGGCGTTTGCTTTCTTCACCACGCGCAGAACCGCGCCGTCCCAGGCCGCGGCTACCTCCAGGGCGTCGGTGCGCAACGACGGGGCGTCGTCGGGAGTGGCCAGCACCAGGCCCGGCACTCGCAGTTGGGCGGCCGCGACTTCGGCCGACGGTTTGGTGACCGCCGGGAACACCGCGGCCACCGCCTTCGGCTGCGCGGTTCCGGCCGCGGCCAGCACCGCGGCGGACGCGCCGAACCCGTGCCCGGCCAGGGCCAGCTTGTCCGGCGCCACACTGATCTGACCCGGACCGAGTCGTACGCCGGAAATCACATCCAGCGTGTTGCCGAGGTCGTGGGCGAAGGTGAGCACTGAGGGGAGCGGGCCGCGCTGGGTGTCCGGGGCCGCCGCCACGATGCCCCAGCTGGCCAGGTGCTCCAGGGTGCCGGCGTAGTTGTCGGTGTCGGTGAGCCAGTCGTGCCCGAAGGCCACCCCGGGCAGGTGGAACCCGGAAGCGGGGGTGTAGACCACTCCCGGAATGCCGGCGAAGCCCAAGTCGCCGCGCAGGACCGGATGCGGTCCGCGCCGCGTCAATGTGGCGAACAGTGTGCGGGTTCGGGCCATCCCCTGACCGTAGCCGACCGGTACCCCGGCGGGGCTGGACTAGGCTGCTGGCCATGTGCGGAATCGTGGCGTATGTGGGCCACCGTCCCGCCCGCGATGTCGTGGTCGACGCCTTGCGGCGGATGGAGTACCGGGGCTACGACTCCTCGGGTCTGGCGTTGCTCGACGGTGACGGCGGGCTGATGGTGCGCCGCCGGGCCGGTCGGCTGGCCAATCTCGAGGAGGCCCTCGCCGAGACGGACCCCTCGGCACTGACGGGCACGGCCGGGATCGGTCACACCCGCTGGGCCACCCACGGCCGCCCCACCGACCGAAACGCCCACCCGCACCGGGACGCCGCCGGCAAGTTCGCGGTCGTGCACAACGGGATCATCGAGAACTTCGTCGTGCTGCGCGCCGAACTCGAGGCCGCCGGTGTGGAGTTCGCCAGCGACACCGATTCCGAGGTGGCGGTGCACCTGGTGGCCCGCGCCTACCGGGAGGGCGAGACGGCCGGCGATTTCGTCGAATCGGTCCTGGCGGTGCTGCGCCGGCTGGAAGGGCATTTCACGCTCGTTTTCGCCCACGCCGACGATCCGGGGACCATCGTCGCGGCTCGCCGATCCACCCCGCTGGTGGTTGGCATCGGCGAGAACGAGATGTTCCTGGGCTCCGATGTCGCAGCCTTCATCGAATACACCCGCGAGGCGGTCGAGCTCGGCCAGGACCAGGCCGTCGTGATCACCGCCGACGGCTACCGGATCCTCGACTTCGACGGCAACGACGCGTCCGCAGACGCTCGTCCGTTTCACATCGACTGGGACCTGTCGGCCGCCGAGAAGGGCGGCTACGACTACTTCATGCTCAAGGAGATCGCCGAGCAGCCGACCGCGGTCGCCGACACCCTGCTCGGCCACTTCGTCGACGGCCGCATCGTGCTCGACGAACAGCGGCTCTCCGACCAGGAGTTGCGCGAGGTGGACAAGGTGTTCATCGTCGCCTGCGGCACCGCCTTCCACTCGGGTCTGCTGGCCAAGTACGCCATCGAACACTGGACCCGCGTTCCGGTCGAGGTGGAACTTGCCAGTGAATTCAGGTACCGGGACCCGGTCCTGGACCGCAGCACCCTGGTGATCGCCATCTCGCAGTCCGGCGAGACCGCCGACACCCTGGAGGCGGTGCGGCACGCCAAGACCCAGAAGGCCAAGGTGCTGGCCATCTGCAACACCAACGGCAGCCAGATCCCCCGTGAGGCCGACGCGGTGCTCTACACCCGCGCCGGACCGGAGATCGGGGTGGCGGCGACCAAGACCTTCCTGGCCCAGGTCACCGCGAATTACCTCGTCGGTCTGGCGCTGGCGCAGGCCCGCGGCACCAAGTACCCCGACGAGGTCGAGCGGGAGTACCGCGAACTGGAGGCCATGCCCGACCTGGTGGAGCAGGTGCTCGGCCACGCTGACTCCGTCGCCGAACTGGGCCGGCGGTTCGCCGATTCCTCGGCGGTGCTGTTCCTGGGCCGCCATGTCGGTTATCCGGTGGCGCTGGAGGGGGCGCTCAAGCTCAAGGAACTGGCCTACATGCACGCCGAAGGCTTCGCTGCCGGCGAGCTGAAACACGGCCCGATCGCGCTGATCGAGGAAGGGCTGCCGGTTTTCGTCGTCATGCCGTCGCCGAAGAACGCCGCGATGCTGCATTCGAAACTGATGTCCAACATCCGCGAGATCCAGGCCCGCGGCGCGATCACGATCGTGATCGCCGAGGAAGGTGACGACATCGTCCGGCCCTACGCCGACCACATGATCGAGATCCCCGCGGTGTCAACGCTTTTCCAGCCGCTGCTGTCCACGGTGCCGATGCAGGTGTTCGCCGCCTCGGTGGCCCGCGCACGCGGCTACGACGTCGACAAGCCGCGTAACCTGGCCAAGTCCGTCACCGTCGAATAGCGCCCCGGCCGACGCACCGCATGTCATCCTCAACCTGATGCGGTACTACTACACCGCCGAGCAGATCCGGGCCGCGGAAGCGCCCCTGCTGGCCGGCCTGCCCCACGGTGCGTTGATGCGTCGCGCTGCCTGCGGGCTCGCGACCGCCATCGCCGCCGAGTTGAGCCGGCGTACCGGTGCCGTGGCGGGGCGGACGGTCTGCGCAGTGGCGGGTTCCGGCGACAACGGCGGCGACGCACTGTGGGCGGCAACCTTCCTGCGGCGCCGCGGTGCGTCGGCGTCGGCGATCCTGCTCAATCCCGAGCATGCCCACGCTGCGGCCCTCGCGGCGTTCCGGGCGGCCGGCGGCCGCGTGGTGGCAGCGGTTCCCGCGGACACCGACCTGTTGATCGACGGCGTGGTGGGGATCTCCGGCACCGGGCCGCTGCGCCCGGCCGCCGCCGAGGTGTTCGCCACGGTCGACCGGGCCGGCATCCCGGTGGTCGCCGTCGACATCCCCAGCGGCATCGACGTGCACACCGGGGCAATCAGCGGTCCCGCCGTCCGGGCCGCGCTCACGGTGACCTTCGGCGGCCTCAAACCCGTTCACGCACTGGCCGATTGCGGCCGGGTCGAACTGGTCGACATCGGCCTGGAACTGCCCGGCACCGATCTGATCGGGCTGCAGGCCCACGACGTCAAGGCCTGCTGGCCGGTGCCCGGCCCGCACGACGACAAGTACACCCAGGGCGTCGTCGGCGTGGCGGCCGGCTCGTCGGCATACCCCGGGGCGGCGATCCTGAGCAGTGGCGCGGCGGTCGCGGCCACCTCCGGAATGGTGCGGTACGCCGGATCGGCGGCCGCCGAGGTGGTGTCACACTGGCCGGAAGTGGTGGCCGCTCCGAGCGTGCACACGGCCGGGCGCGTCCAGGCCTGGGTGATCGGCCCCGGACTGGGGACCGACGAGGTCGCCGTCACCGCCCTGATGTTCGTTCTCAACAGCGACCTTCCGGTGATCGTCGACGCCGACGCGCTGACCATCCTGGCTGACCACCCCCACCTGGTGGCCGACCGCAACGCCCCGACCGTGCTCACTCCCCACGCCGGGGAGTACGCGCGCCTGGCGGCCGGCGCCGGATTGCCGGCGGCAACGGTCGGTGAGGACCGGGTGGCCGCCGCCCGCCGCCTGGCCGACACCCTCGGCGCCACCGTGCTACTCAAGGGCAACGTCACTGTCATCGCGGACCCGGCGGGCAGGAGCGAAGCGACCTGGGGATCGGACCCGGCGGGCAGGAGCGAAGCGACCTGGGGATCGGACCCGGCGGGCAGGAG
>JBAXUD010000193.1:0-6511 GCA_037129875.1 Mycobacteriaceae bacterium | reverse complement strand
TCCTGGACAACTACCTGCGCGTCACCCGGCGCGCGAAAGCCGTTGTGAACAACGTATTCGGGAGTTGACGGATTGCAGGCCGAGGCGTGGATCGACCACAGTGCGGGGCACAAGATTATTGCGCGGGGTGTGATCAGCGATGCGCAGGGTCCGATAGTTGAGTCGGAAGGGGGCTTTCATCATGTCGGCCTGGGCACGTGATGCGCGATGAGGTTCTATGTCAGCAGCGCTTTCCTGGACACTGGAGAACTCGTCGAGATCGCCCGGGCGGCAGACGAACTCGGTTACGAGGGGATGGCGATCCCCGACCATGTCGTCAATCTGGAGACCCTGAACACGCCTTATCCCTACACCGACGACGGCGAACGACGCTGGCAGCCGTTCACCGATTGGCCGGACCCGTGGGTGCTCGTCGGCGCCCTGTCCGCAGTCACCGAGCGACTGAAGTTCGTCACCACCGTCTACATCCCGGCGATGCGTGACCCGTATTCGGCGGCCAAAGCCATCGGCACCGCTGCGTGCCTGTCCGGCGGCCGGGTGGAACTCGGAGTGGGCGTCGGCTGGTGCGAGGAGGAGTTCGACCTGCTCGGCCAGCAGTTCGCGAGGCGCGGCAGGCGCACCGACGAGATGCTGGAACTGATGAAGGCCCTCTGGCAGCCGGGCTGGACGGAGTTCGACGGCCAGTTCTACCGCACGCCGCGCCTGGAGATGACGCCCACCCCGCCGCGAATCCCCATCTACGCGGGCGGACTGTCCGATATCGCACTGCGCCGGGCGGCACGCAACGACGGGTGGATCGGTGACCTCATCGGTCTGGAACAGGCGAGGACGTCGGTCAACCGGATTCGTGAGGTGCGTGCCGAAAAGGGTTTGGGAATGGAAGATTTCACCGTCATCACTCCGCTCGTCGACGCCTTCACCCCGGATCATTACCGCCGCGCCGAAGACGCCGGCATCCACGCCGTTCTGACGATGCCGTGGGTGTTCTACGCCGGGCCCACTCCATCGCTGGGCGAGAAGATCGACGGCATGCGGCGATTCCGTGAAGATCACTTTCTCGACGGGTGAGCGAGCCGCTCAGGGATTGCAGGCCGGACACTCCGCGGGATCAGCCGTACCCTGAAACGGTCGGCTCTCATCGTGCCCACACGCGGCGCAGGCGCGGATCTCGCTGCGCCGCAAAGGAGTAGGGGTTTCACAGACCCCGCAGGGCAATCCCGGCTCGGCATCGACCCGCCCGAATCCCGGCGCATTGCAGGACGGACATGGGGTGGCAAGGCGACGTGCCATGGTCTCGGCCAGGCGGATGAGGATCAGCCGCCGGCTCGGATTGTGGTGGGCGCGCAGGTCGGGCTCGACCAGGGCCAGACCGTCGGGGGAGGCCGATACCGCCGCCGCGATCGCGCAGCGCAGCGCATCGGTACCGGTGATTCCCTTGGTGATGGCGCCCACCCCGCCGCACGGGCGCACGATGACTGCCTGGCCCGGCAGGCCGTCCAGAAGTGATCCGCCTACGTCGTCGTACCGCGAGACCCGTTGGCCCACGCCGGGAACCGACGGTGTTCGGTGGCCCTCGACAATCTCGATGCCGGCAGCGTCGTCGCAGAACAGCAGGAGTTCCTCGTGGCCCAGCCACCCGCCGGGCAGCGGACCGTAGCTGGCTTCGCTGGCCAGGCCGTAGGGCAAACCGCTGACACTCATCGCCAGCCTGGCCTTGGCGCGAGCGGCATCGGTGGGGGCGCACGTGCGGGCCACCTCGCCGCTGAAGGTGCCGAACTGGTCGGTGTCCAACGCCGGCGTCACCAACTGCGCACCGAGAACACGGTCGAAGGGGAGTGCGAACTGGTGCTGTTTGCCGTGCTGCGTCCCGACCGCGATGACCCGCCCCCGATAGGGCGAAGGCTCAGGCGCGGCTGTCGACTCCGGCGTGGTCATAGAGCACCTCGAGGATCTCGCCGATGTGATGCCCGTGCTCCAGGGGATGACGCAAGGGCCGGTCTGGGCGAACCCGGTAGGAATTGCGCCGGCCTTCGCGGATTCGCTCCAGGTAGCCCGCATCGACAAGTTCGCTCACGATGCGCTGGGCGGCGCGTTCCGTGACGCCCACCCGTTCCGCCACATCCCGCAGTCGCAGGCCCGGGTCGCGGGCTATGCACACCAGGGCATGGGCGTGATTGGTCAGGAACGTCCACTCGGCCACACCAAAATTCTACTTATGTCCGTCGTTTCTGCTCGTTGGGGCACGCGGAGCACCGATGAGTGGCGAAACACCATTCAGGAAGTTTGACATACGCAGTCGAACACACGTAATCTCCATCGCATGTTGACCACGACAGGAAGCGGCCTCCTGATGGCCGCGCTGACCGCGCCGGCGGTGATTGCCCTGCTGGCGTTTGTGTTCGGCCACCGGGCACCCCGGCGCTTCAGCCAGGCCGGGGCGATCGCCGCCGGAGCCGGATTCCTGGGCTCGCTGGCGCTGGCCGCCTGGTCGGGCCGCGGCGCGCCTGCCGTGCCGGGAGCCCCATTCAGCGTCGACCGGCTGTCGGCTGTGCTGCTGCTGCTGATCTTCGGCGTCAGCGCGATCGTCCAGGCCTTCGCTGTCCGCTACCTGGCCGGCGATCCCCGGCAGTCCTGGTTCGTCGCGGGCGCCGGCCTGCTCACCGCGGCCTCTGCCGGCCTGGCCACAGCCTCGACCCTGCTCACCCTCGCCGTCTGCTGGACGCTGGCCGGTGCCGCGCTCTGCCTGCTGCTCGGCACCTACTGGCACCTGCCGGCCGGCCGCGATGGAGTGCGGCGAACCGCCACCGCGTTCATCATCGGAGACCTGGCGCTGTGGGCCGCGGTCCTCGCCGCGACGGCGACGTGGGGGACTGTCGACCTGCGGGGCGCCGGCCAGTTCGAGGGACCGCTGGTGCCGGTGCTCGGGGTGCTGGTGGTCGTCGCGGCGCTGTCCCGGTCGGCTCAGGTTCCGTTCCACCGCTGGCTTCCGGCTACCCTCGCCGCCCCGACGCCGGTCTCGGCGCTGCTGCATGCCGGTGTCGTCAACGCCGGCGGCATCCTGCTGATCCGGATGGCACCGTTGGCCGCCGACGACCTGGCGCGGGCGCTGACCATCGGCGCCGGCGCGGCGACCATGGTCTACGGCGCGACGATCATGCTGGTCAAACCCGACGTCAAGGGCGCTCTGGCGCACTCCACCACCGCGCAGATGGGCTTCATGATCCTGACCTGCGGGCTGGGACTGTGGGCTGCCGCGGTGATCCACCTGGTGGCGCACGGCTTCTACAAGGCAACCCTGTTCCTGTCCTCGGGATCGGCTGTGGCCGGCAGCCGCCGCCACGAGACGCTGCCGCCCGCCGCCGAGCCGAACCGCCGGCAACTGCTGGCGAATATCGCTGCCGCCGTAGCGGTTCCGGCCGCGGCCCTGGCCGCCGCCCTGGTCGCGATTCCCGCCGCGTCCGGAAGCCACGCCTCCGAGCAGGCGCTGCTGGCCTTCGCCTGGGTCACCGGTGCCGCGGCCACCTGGGGCTGGCTGCGGCGCCGCCAGGGATGGGGCGCGGTGATGCGGGCGGCGGCCTTCCTGACCCCGGCAGCCATCGCCTACGTGGCGATCATCACCGCGGTGGGAGACTTCCTGGCCCCGGCAATGCCGGCGGAGTCGATGTCCGCCGCCGCAGTATGGGCGGTCACCGTCGGGGCCCTGGTCCTGCTGGGCGGGCTGGCGGCCATTCGCCTCGCGCCCGGCGCCGAGAGCCTGCGGCGCGCCGTTTACACCAATGCCCTGTCCGCAGGCCACATCCCGACCCCGCCATCGTCCGCAGTTCTGACAGGAGGCCGTTCATGACCGCACCTACCGACACCGCCAGCCGGCGCGCGCAGTTGCGCACCGACGCAACGCTCGCCGCCCGGGTGGTTCCGACCCATTACCCCCTGGAGACCTTCATAGCCGTCAATCCGCTGGCCGGATTGGAGGGGATGCCGTTCGAACAGGCGATCCGCCGGGCGGGTGACCTCTACGGAATGCCCGGAACCGTCGGGCAGGACGCCTTCCGGAACTTCTACCGAGAAGGCCGGATCACCGACGCCGACCTGGACCGGGCGCTGCGGCGGCGCTACTCCAACCTGACCGAGCAGCCCGGGCTTGCCCTCGGCGGGGCGAAGCTCACCCCGCTGGACCTGCTGCGGGCGGATCTGATCCACGGCACCGGGACACCAAAGCCGCAGCGGCGCTTCACAACCCGCGCGGAAGACCGGGACCCGGCCGTCGCTGACGCCGTCGACGCGCAGACGGCGAAGTGGTGTGCCGCGTTCTTCGGCGGCGGGGCGTGGCCGATGCCCGGACGCGAGGACGGCTTCTACCCGGCCTGGCGCGGGTTGGCCACCGGCGACCGGACGGTGGGCCGTTCCGGACGCAAAGAACTGAGCCGAGTGGCCCAACGGGCCGACGACGCCGCCCTGGAAGCTCTCGACCGGCTCGGTGTCAGCGACGACGAACGCATCGCCTACCTGCAGGCGCACCTCACCCGGATGCCGGGCTGGGCGGCCCACGTGCAGTGGTGCGCCGGTCGCGGCGAGGGCATCGACGTGCTCGATTACCTCGCGATGCGGCTGACCTATGAGGCGGTCCTGCTCAACGGCAGTCGCCGGCGGGTAGGGGTCCCGGAAATCGAGCGGCAGGCAGCGGCTCCGTCCGCCCGGGAGCGTGCCGCGCTGCTGGCCGAGATCGTCGGCCTGGACCCGGCGACCGACGCCGAAATCGCGGCGGCTGCCCGGTTGCTATCCGCCCTCCCGGTGGCTGCACGGGAGGTGTTGTGGCAGAACGCCTTCGAGGCGCATTACCGCGACGGACTGCTGGAGGGCCTGTCCCGCCCGCCGCAACCTGCCGAGACCGCCCCGGCGCATACCCAGGTGGTCACCTGCATCGACACCCGGTCGGAGGGGTTGCGCCGGCATCTGGAGGACGTCGAGGACTATGAGACGCTCGGCTTCGCCGGCTTCTTCGCTGTTGCGATCCGCTACACCGACGTCCTGGGCGGAGCTTCCAGCGACCTGTGCCCGGTGCTGATCTCGCCGAACCACGACATCGTCGAGAGGCCCGCGGCGCAGGGCCACGAGGCACTCGCCCGGCAGATGGCCGGTGCCACCGGCCTGGCCGGTGCCGAGTCGGCGTTCCATGCGGCCAAGGAGTCGTTCGCCGCACCCTTCACCCTGGCTGAGGCGGCCGGATGGGCGGCAGCGCCGCTATCGGCGGCCAAGACGCTGGTTCCCGCGGCGACGGGCCGGGTGCGCCGGTGGCTTCGGGATGCCGTCGCCCCCGCCGCGCCGACGGTGATCGACCTCGACGCCATGCCGCAGAACGACCAGGTGCTGTTCGCCCAGGTGGCGTTGACGACGATGGGCCTCACCCGCGGCTTCGGCAGGCTGGTGGTGCTGTGCGCCCACGGCAGCACCACCGAGAACAACCCCTACCAGGCCTCGCTGGACTGCGGCGCCTGCGGCGGGCAGGCCGGTGCGCCCAACGCCCGCACCGCCGTGGCGATCCTGAACCGGGCGCCGGTGCGCGCCGGGTTGCGCAGCCTGGGCATCGACATCCCCGCCGACACCCTGTTCGTCGCCGCCCAGCACGACACCGCGGTCGACCGGGTCACGCTGCTTGACGGGCACCTGATTGCTGCGGAGTACCACGCCGACCTCGACCGGCTCGAGCGTGACCTCAAGCAGGCCGGGGCGGCGCTGGCCGCAGAGCGGTGCACCGTACTGCCGGGAGCCACGGGGCTGTCTCCGCGCCGGGCGGCCCGTCACGTCACATCCAGGTCGTCGGACTGGGCCCAGGTCTACCCGGAGTGGGGGTTGGCCGGCAACGCCGCCTTCATCGTCGCCCCCCGGTCGGTGACGCGGGGAATCGACCTGCAGCGCAGAACATTCCTGCATTCCTACGACGCCGAGGTGGATGGCGACGGCTCGGCGCTGGAGACCATCCTGACCGCGCCGCTGGTGGTGGCCCAATGGATCAACTGCCAGTACTACTTCTCCACCGTTGCACCTCAGGTCTTCGGCGCGGGAACCAAGACCATCCACAACGTCGTCGGGACGGTGGGTGTGATCGCCGGCCACAACGGGGACTTGCAGCTGGGCCTGCCCTGGCAGTCGGTCTCCGACGGGCAGCGTCTCCTGCACGAACCGCAGCGGCTGCTCGCAGTCGTTCAGGCGCCATTGGAGCGGATCGAGGAGGTCGTGGCGCGCAACCCGATTCTGCAACAGCTGTTCGGCAATGACTGGGTCGCTCTGGCGGCCCGGGCGCAACCGGGCGAGCCGTGGCAGCGCTGGACCCGGGCCGGCTGGCGCCCGTGGGCTGAAAACCCAAGTAATGACCGCACTTTCAACGAGGAGATGGTTCCATGACTGCACCTGTTCTAACCAAGATGACCAAGATCGAGGTCGTCGTCTCGGGAAGCGACGCACCGGCGGTGCGCGAGCTGATCCAGAGCGTCGGCGCCACCGGCTTCACCAG
>JBAXUD010000192.1:0-6522 GCA_037129875.1 Mycobacteriaceae bacterium | reverse complement strand
TAGAGCTGCCCGAGGCCCTCGGCCTGCATATGCCCTTCCAGGGTACTGGCGTCCAAGCCGGTCCATAACGTGCGCTTGGTCAGTTCAATGCCGGGCCGGGAGAACGCCGCGATCCGTTCGGCCATGTCGAAGCAGGTCGGCAGCAGATCTGCGGCGGGCAGCTGACGTGAGACCAGCCCGATGCGCTCGGCCTCGGCAGCGCCGACGTCGCGGCCTGTGAGCATGATCTCAAACGCCCTCGATGAGCCGATGGCACGCGGCAGCAGATAGGAAAGCCCCAGTTCACTGGCCGTCAGGCCGTTGTTGATGCCGGCGGCGCGGAAGTAGGCGTCGGCCGAGGCCACCCGGATGTCGGCGGCCAGCGCCAGGCACAGCCCACCACCGATCGCCGCACCGTTGACCGCGGCGATGATCGGCTGGTGCAACCGGCGCATCGACAGGATGACGTCGTCAAGCAGTTCCATCGAGCGCAGGGCGTAGGACGGTCGGGTCAGTCCCCCGACGTGCGGCACCGCACCGGCCGACTTGTGATCTGCTCCCGAGGAGAATCCGCGTCCGGACCCGGTCAGGATGACGACTCGAACGTCGTTGTCGTGGTTCAGTTCTGCCAGCGCGTCCCGCAGGGGAACCATCACGTCGAACGCCATGGAGTTCATTCGCTCCGGCCGGTTCAGCGTGACCAGCGCGACATGCGGTCGTGGACACTCGACGAGGACGAAACCGGACTCACTCACCGTTGCACGCTAACGCGTGCCCGCGGCTCACACCTCGGTAGTGGGCGACTGCTCGGCCATCGCGGCGTCGGCGTCGAAGTCGCGCAGCTGCGTGATGAGGTCTTCCAGGGCGGCGGGCGGCAGTGCGCCGGCCTGGCTGAAGACCAGGTTGCCCTTCTTGAACGCCATCAGCGTGGGGATGGCACGGATCTCGGCGGCCCTGGCCAACTCCTCCTCGGCCTCGGTGTCCACCTTGCCGAACACGATGTCGGGGTGCGCTTCGGAGGCCTTGGCGAAGGTCGGGGCGAAGGCACGGCACGGACCGCACCAGGACGCCCAGAAGTCGACGAGCACGATGTCGCTGCCGTTCACGGTTTCGTTGAATTCTTGCGCGTTCAGGTCACGGGTAGCCATGCAATCGGCAACGTCCGGTATGCCCGTTGTGTTCCCCGGCAGCTGTGGAAAATCTCAAACTGGATCCGCCCGATCCAGGCCCGAGTTTCGTCTCAGCCGAAATGCCCGAACACGTCCGAGGCCCGGCGCCAGTCGCGGCGGCGGTGCTCAAACGTCGCTCCGATCCACATCAGCAGGACGCCGACCGCGCCGAGAGTGATCCAGCGCGGCATGCGAATGATGTCCGCACCCCACTGGTCGATGCCGATCGCCAGCAGGGCAACCGCCCCGAGACACAGCGGCGCCTGCAGTCGCAGCACGGCGCCGACGACCACCGCCGCGAAGGACAGCAACGCGGCGACGATGAGCCGCACCGCGTCGTTGTCGCGGATTCCCAGCAGCAGTGTCGGGCCGATCGCGAGCACCAGGGCCGCGCCCAGCGTGAGCCAGGAGCGGCCAGGGCTGCTGCGCCACAGCACAATTCCGGCCAGTAGGGTCACCGCGGCGGCAGGTGCGGTGTAGGCCTCGACCACGCCGATCCGCGCCGCGGCGAGCCACGCCCAGACCGCACCGAGCGCGAGCGCGCCGGACGCACAGCTGTAGATCACCCGCCGGTCCCGACCCAGCGCCGCGAGAGCGGCGGCAGCAGCCAGCGCCGTCAACGCCCCCGCCAGCCACGGCGTCGAACCCGCCGAAACCACCGCTCCCACCAGTGTCGTTGCCGCGCCTAGGTATTCGAACACCACACCGGTGGCCGGTTGCGCACGCAGAACGAACACACCCGCCAGCACCAGCGCTGCCGCCGCCACGGCCACGGCGAAGCCGGCGGCCGGCAACTGGGCGCCGGCAGCACGGGTGGCGATGCCGACGAAGGTAACGCCGAGCAGTGCGCCCAACCCCGCATAGGCCGGGCGCGCCTGAGCCGGGTGGGCTATTAGCGCCGCGGCGACTGCCGCGACACCGGCCACGGCCGTGGCGACGACCGATGCTGCGGTGGACACCGCGGCCCATCCGATCGTGGGTACGGCGGCGATCAGCGCGCCCGGCAACAGCGCCCACCCGTCGCCGGCCTGCCGGCGGTCAGCGAACGCGCTGGCGAGCAGAACGAGGACGAACGCCGCAGTGGTGACGACCAGCGTGATGAGCACTGAGGACCCCGCATTCAACGGGACCAACGCGGCAGCGAGTCCGACTGCCGCCGTGACGATTCCGAGCATCACCCGTCGCCGCAACCCGAGCGCGACCCCGACGGCCGCGATCGCGCCGAGCGCCCAGACCGCCGCCCATGACCCGGCGAAGCTGGTCGTGATGCGCGGTCCTTCGAGCACCGTGCGGGCGACGAGGCCGACCGTGCCGGTCCACGGCTCCTCAAGCCAGGCAAGTGGACTCACTACGGCGGGCAGGCTGACACCGGCCACGAACAGCGTCCCGGGGATCGCGAACGCCGTCCCCGCGACGAGCGCTCCGGTGCGCCGTGTCCCGCGCAGGAACAACGACGCCACGATGGTGGCGCCGCCGGCGGCGACGGCCACGGCCAACGCGCCCTGTGTCCCGACCAGCGGGGCGACCAGGGTCAGCGCGACGCCGGCCGGCACGCCCTGGGCGAGGACCGCGAGCGACGTGGCAAGCCTGGAGGCCGTGAGCCGGCGTGCGGCGAGTTCGGGTGCGGCCGCCAGCAATCCGACCGCCAGCGCGGGCGGGACCGCGGCCGGGACCGTCTCCGGCTGCGCGGCGGCGTATCCCGCCAGCGCGGCGGCCGCCATCCATGAGCCGACTGCATAGAGCCCGAGGACCACCCGTCCCTCGGGATAGAAAAAGCCTCCCCACCGCGTCATCCCGTACACGAAGGCGGTAGCCAGCGCGGCGTCGAGCATCGACGTCGCCCAGTCGGGTCCGGTCACGAGAAGTCCGGCTGCGATCGGCAGGAGTGCGGCCACCGCGAACCGGGCGGTCCGACGGCCGGTGAGCGTCCCCAGCGCGGCGGCGTACCCGGCCGAGGTCGCGGTGCCGAGGGCCCACCACACCTGCCAGGACAGGCCCGAGGCCACCCCGGCCCGGCGCACCGCGTAGGCATCGACCAGGGTGAGCACGACCGCCAGCCCGACGAACGCCTCGGCGGTCATGGGCAGGCGGCGGCGGGCCGCGATCGCCAGGGCGGTGCACACCGCGGTGGCGGCCAGCAGCAGCAGAGCGCGCCCGCCGTCGCCGAGGTGCGACCAGGCCACCGCGGTGAACGTCAGGGCCGAGATTCCCAGCAGCGCCGCGCCCAGCCACAGCAGCAGTGCCCGAACCCGGGCGCCCGACCACTCCTGACGTTGGGCCGGAGAGACCATCGGGTATCCCGGAGTTGCGGCCGGGTGCAAGCGGCCGATGATGGCGTACCGGTGCCGCTCGTACTGCTCGACCAGCGCGTGGCGCTGGGCCACCAGTTGCGACATCTGGGCATCGATCGCCACGATGCGGCCCCGCAGGTCATCAAGCGCCCGGCTGTCGGGATCGGCGATCGGCGGTTCGCCCTGCATGCCTGGCCTCCCCGGGAAACAGGGGGCGACGTAGCGACGCCCCCATTCATTGTCCGGGATAATTGCGACGCTATGGCATTGACCGGCCGCACTCAGTGGAAAAAAGAACCCATCGTCGCCGCGTTCAGACGGTGAAGCCCAGCGCCCGAAGCTGCTCGCGGCCGTCGTCGGTGATCTTGTCCGGACCCCACGGCGGGTTCCAGACCCAGTTGATCTTCACCTCGGTCACCAACCCGGAACCGACGAGGGCGTTGAGCATCTGGTCCTCGATGACGTCGGTCAGCGGGCAGGCCGCCGAGGTCAATGTCATGTCGACGACAGCCACTTTGCCGGCCCCTTCCTCGGGGGCCTGCTCGAGGTTGATGCCGTAGATCAGACCGAGGTCCACGACGTTGATGCCCAACTCGGGGTCGACCACGTCACGCATGGCCTCCTCGACGTCGGCCAGCAGTTCCTCTGATGCGGTTTCGGTCATGTTTCCTCCAGGTCATGGTGGTGGGATACCCCCGCCGAGGCGGTCTCTGCGGCCCGGGCCTCGGCGAGTGCGGCCTTGAACGCCAGCCAGCCCAGCAGGGCGCACTTGACCCGCGCCGGGTATTTCGACACCCCGGCGAAGGCGACGCCGTCGCCCAGCACATCCTCGTCACCCTCGACGGTTCCCCGCGAGGAGACCATCTCGCTGAACGCGGCCACTGTCTCCAACGCCTCGCCGACACTGCGACCGATCACCAGATCGGCCAGCACCGAGGTGGCCGCCTGGCTGATCGAGCAGCCCTGCCCGTCGTAGGAGACGTCGGCAACCTGCGCGCCGTCGTCGGACAACGCCACCCGCAGGGTGACCTCGTCACCGCACGTCGGGTTCACGTGGTGCACCTCGGAGCCGAACGGTTCACGGAGCCCCCGGCAATGCGGGTGCTTGTAGTGGTCCAGGATCACGTCCTGGTACATCTGCTCGAGGCGCATCAGGCGAAGAACTCAATCGCTCGGCGCACACCGGCGACCAGTCGGTCGACTTCGTCGGTGGTGTTGTAGACGGCGAAGGATGCCCGGACGGTGGCGGCCAACCCGAAGCGCCGGTGCAGAGGCGCGGCGCAGTGGTGACCGACGCGCACGGCGACGCCCTCGTCATCAAGCACCTGGCCGACATCGTGGGCGTGCACGCCGTCGACCACGAAAGCCACCGGCGAGCGGCGCACCGCCGGATCGGCCGGACCGATGATCCGCACCTGTGGGATCTCGCTGAGTCCCTCCAGCGTCGCCGTCACCAGCCGGTGCTCGTGGGCCTGCACCGCAGGCATACCGATCCGGTCGAGATACCGTGCCGCCGCGGCCAACCCGACCACCTGAGAGATCATCTGCGTACCGGCCTCGAACCGCTGCGGCGGCCCGGCGTAGGTGGCCGATTCCATGGTGACGGTCTCGATCATCGAGCCGCCGGTGAGAAACGGTGGCAGGGCTGCGAGGAGATCGCGGCGCCCGTACAGTGCACCGATTCCGGTGGGACCGAGCATCTTGTGCCCGGAGAAGGCGGCGAAATCCACGCCCAGCGAGGGCAGGTCGACCGGCTGGTGCGGAACCGACTGGCAGGCATCCAGAACGGTGAATGCGCCGACCTTCTTCGCGCGCTCGAGTAGTGCGATGACCGGCGCGCCGGTGCCGGTGACGTTCGAATGGTGGGTGAAGGCAACGATTTTCACGCGCTCATCGAGGTCCAGCGAGTCCAGGTCGAGCTCACCGTCGTCGGTGACGCCGTACCAGCGCAGCGTCGCACCGGTGCGACGGGCCAGCTCCTGCCACGGGATGAGGTTGGCGTGGTGTTCCAGCTCGGTGGTGACGATGACGTCCCCGGGACCGACGGCACCCTCGAATCGGCTGTCGCCCAGCACATACGACACCAGGTTGAGTGCCTCGGTGGCGTTCTTGGTGAACACCACCTCGTCGGGTGCCGCTCCGACGAAGCCGGCGATGTCGGCACGCCCGTTCTCGAAGGCGTCGGTGGCCTCCTCCATGAGCTGGTGAGCCCCGCGATGCACAGCCCCGTTGGAGGTGATCAGAAAATCACGCTCGGCGTCGAGCACTGCCAGCGGCTTCTGGGACGTCGCACCGGAATCCAGATAGGCCAACGGGTTTCCGCTGCGCATCACCCGCTTCAGGATCGGGAAATCCGCACGGATCCGCTCGACGTCGAGATCGGCACCAACCGTGGCGGTCATGGCCGGTCCTAGGTCGCAGCCGCGGCCCGGGTGAACCGCACGTAGCCGTTCTCCTCGAGTTCGTCGGCCAATTCCGGACCGCCGGACTCGACGATGCGCCCGTCGACGAAGACGTGCACGAATTGCGGGTGGATGTAGCGCAGGATACGGGTGTAGTGGGTGATGAGCAGCACGCCGGCATGCTCGGCCTCGGCGAACCGGTTCACGCCTTCACTGACGACCCGCAGCGCATCGACGTCCAGACCGGAGTCGGTCTCATCGAGGATGGCGATCTTCGGCTTGAGCAGACCAAGCTGCAGGATCTCGTGGCGCTTCTTCTCACCCCCCGAGAAACCTTCGTTGACACTGCGCTCGGAGAACTGCGGGTCGATCTCAAGATCGGCCAAAGCCGCCTTGACCTCTTTGACCCACAGACGCAGCTTCGGCGCCTCACCGCGGACCGCGGTCACGGCCGTACGCAGGAAGTTCGACATCGACACCCCGGGGATCTCCACGGGGTATTGCATGGCTAAGAAAAGACCAGCACGAGCCCTCTCATCCACGCTCATCTCCAGCACGTCCTCGCCGTCGAGGGTGATGGAGCCCGAAGTGACGGTGTACTTCGGGTGGCCGGCGATGGCGTAGGACAGCGTCGACTTGCCGGATCCGTTGGGGCCCATGACCGCATGGGTCTCCCCCGAC
>JBAXUD010000191.1:0-6528 GCA_037129875.1 Mycobacteriaceae bacterium | reverse complement strand
GTTCTCAGTGACCGGCGCCTGGACCTGTATTGACGCCGGCCCGGCCTACTCTCGGCTCAGCGCGGGCTTTCTCCGGGATCGCGTCGGTTCGGAGCGGAAACGACCCGACCTCGTGGAAAGATATCGGCATGCGAGAAACCTTCAACAATCAGAAGGTTCGAGTCGTTGTCGCCGACGACCATCCGCTGTTCCGGGACGGTCTGGTGCGCGCACTGACGAGCAGCGGCCTGGTTGAGGTGGTCGCCGAAGCCGACGACGGCCCGTCGGCACTGGCCGCGATCAAGGAGCACAGTCCCCAGGTTGCGCTGCTGGACCACCAGATGCCGGGGATGGACGGCGGCCAGGTGGCCGCGGCCGTGATCCGTGACGAGCTGCCGACCCGGGTGTTGCTGGTATCGGCGAACAACGACTCGGCGATCGTCTACCACGCGCTTGCGCAGGGCGCCGCGGGTTACCTGCCCAAGGAGTCCTCACGCTCGGAGATCGTCAACGCCGTTCTCGAGTGCGCGAAGGGCCGCGATGTCGTCGATCCCCAGCTGGCGTCGGGGCTGGCCGCCGAGATCCGTCGGCGCGCCGAGCCCAGCGGGCCGACGCTCAGTGCGAGGGAGCGCGAGGTGCTGGGCATGATCGCCGACGGCGGAAGTATCCCGGCCATCGCCAAGCAGCTGTTCCTGGCGCCGTCAACGGTCAAGACCCATGTGCAGCGGTTGTACGAGAAACTCGGGGTGGGCGACCGGGCGGCTGCGGTCGCCGAGGCGATGCGCCGGGGACTGCTGGACTGATCTCCGCATGTCTCGCTCCTCCTCCGTCTCGTTCCTCGACGGCATCGTCGACTCGACGCGCCGGATGTCTCGCTCCTCCTCCGTCTCGTTCCTCGACGGCATCGTCGACTCGACGCGCCGGATGTCTCGCTCCTCCTCCGTCTCGTTCCTCGACGGCATCGTCGACTCGACGCCCAGATGAGGCGAGTCGCGGGCCGCCTGCTGGACTTTCTGACCATCGAGCCGCTGCGGATCCGGTCGATTCTGCGCCTGGTGCTGATCGTCCTGATCGTCCTGTTGATCTACCAGACCCGCGTCTCGCACTGGCTCGAGGACGTCTTCACCGCGGTGCTGGTGGCCTATGCCATCGTCTCAGTGGCGTGGCTGTTCTATCTGCCGCGCACGCCGGTGCGGTGGTGGTTCAGATATGCCTCGACGTTCGTCGACGTCGCCGTCGTGACAGCCCTGTGCATCGCCTCCGGCCGGGGAACCAATGCGCTGTATCCGATCTTCTTCCTGCTGCCGATTTCGGTCGCGTTCCTGGACAGTCCGGCGATCACCGGGGCGCTGGGCCTGAGCGCATCGTTCGGCTATCTGCTGGCCTGGGCCGTCTATGTCATCAGTGACCAGGAGATCGGCGACGGCATCCCCGCTCTGGTGTACGTGCAGGTCGGCTGCCTGCTGTGGCTCACCGCGGCGATCACGGCGCTGTCGTACACCCTGTCGCGCCGCCGTGCCCGGGTGCTCGCACTCCTGGATGTGCGCCGACGCCTGATCGCGGAGTCGATGCGGGCCGACGAACGCCACAGCCGCGAACTCTCCGAGCAGTTGCATGACGGTCCGCTGCAGAACCTGCTGGCCGCCCGGCTGGATCTGGACGAACTGCGCGACAACCCCACGCGAGAGGGCTTCGATCGGCTCGATGCCGCCCTGCGTGAGAGCGTCGGCGACTTGCGCAACACCGTCAGCACGTTGCATCCGCAGGTTCTCGCACAAGTCGGTCTCAGCGCGGCGGTCCGCGATCTTGTCCAGCGCTACGAGCAGCGCTGGGGGACCGCGATCAGTGCCGACATCGACGAGGTGGGCAAACCGGAGTCCGAAGCGCTGATCCACCGCGCCGCTCGTGAGCTTCTCGCCAACGTGCACAAACACTCTCAGGCCACCCACATCGACGTCATGCTGCGCAGGGAGGCCGGCCAGACGGTGCTCCGGGTCTCCGACGACGGGATCGGCTTCGACCCGGAGATCCTGGCCCGGCGGGTCAGCGAGGGCCATATCGGCCTGGCGTCGCTGGTGGTTGCCATCGAATCGGCGGGCGGCTCGATGGACTTTGAGGCAGAGCCTCTCGGCGGCGGCAGCGTGGTGACGGTCACCGTCCCCGATGAATTGCTCGACGACCGAGTCTGAGCCGACTCTGCAAGGATCATCCCCATGACCCTGGTCAACGGTGCGGTATCGCATTGGTTCTCGCGGATTCCCGAACCCCGCCCCGGCCTGCCCGGCGACCGGGAAGCCGACGTCTGCATCGTCGGCGCCGGCTACACCGGGCTCTGGACGGCGTACTACCTCCGCCAACTCGACCCGAGCCTGAACATCGCCGTGCTCGAGGCACGTTTCGCCGGATTCGGCGCCTCGGGGCGCAACGGCGGGTGGCTGTCCGGCCTGCCGCCGGGCCACCGCGGGATGCTGGCCAGGGAGCACGGCCGGGACGGCGTGATCGCCTGGCAGCGCATGCTCAACGAGTCGGTCGACGAGGTGATCGCGGTGGCCGCCCGCGAAGGCATCGACGCCGACATCGTCAAGGGCGGCAACCTTGAGGTCGCCCGCAACCCCGCTCAGGCCGAGCGGTTGCGCGCGGAAGCCGAGGAGGATCGCCGCTGGGGTGTCGAGGACGTCGAAATCCTCAGTGCGGCAGAAGCATCCGCGCGGGTGAAGGTGGACAGTCTGACGCTCGGGTCGTTCAACCCGCACTGTGCGCGCATACAGCCGGCGAAACTGGCCCGAGGGCTCGCCGATGTCGTCGAGCGCCTGGGGGTGACCCTTTACGAGCAGACACCCGTCACCGAGATCGCGCCGGGCCGGGCGGAGACACCGCGCGGTGTGCTGCGCGCGCCGGTAATCCTGCGGGCCACCGAGGGATTCACCGCCCGGATGCGCGGCCTGCGCCGCCGGTGGCTGCCGATGAACAGCGCCATGATCGCCACCGAGCCGCTGCCGCAACAAGTTTGGGACAGCATCGGATGGAAGGGCTGTGAGACGGTGGGTGATCTGGCGCACGGCTTTTTCTACGCGCAGCGCACCGCCGACGGCCGTATCGCACTCGGTGGGCGCGCATCGCCTTATCGCTACGCATCCCGCATCGACCGCGACGGCGCCGTCGGCCAGCCCACCATCGATTACCTGACCGGCGTGCTGAACACCGTGCTGCCGCAGACCCGTGGCGTACCGATCGCCCATGGCTGGTGCGGCGTCCTGGCGGTTCCGCGGGACTGGACGGCCGGAATCCAGTTCGATCCGGCGACTGGACTGGGCGAAGCCGGCGGTTATGTCGGCCACGGCGTGACCGCCACCAACCTGGCCGGGCGCACGCTTGCCGACCTGGTGCTCAAGCGGCGCACCGATCTCACCGCGCTGCCGTGGGTGGACCACCGGCCCCGCGGTTGGGAACCCGAGCCGCTGCGCTGGCTCGGCGTCCGCGGCCTGTACACCGCCTACAAACTCGCCGACCGCCACGAGACCGGTCAGCGTGCGCACACCTCGCCGATCGCCGCGCTCGCCGATCGGATCACCGGGCGCCCGTAGAGCTCACCCACATGGCCGCCGAGCGCACCCTCACGTTCCCGGGACCGGTGAGCCCGGGCCACACCCTCGCGCCGCATCGGCGCGGTCCGGGTGATCCGTGCTTCCACATCGTCGACGGCGTCATCTGGCGGACCAGCCTGCAGCGCAGCGGCCCGGTGACGGCGCGGATCAGCCGGCCGGCGCCCGACTCTGTTCACTGCCAGGCCTGGGGGGACGGTGCCGAAGAGTTCATCGGGAACCTGCCCGCCCTGCTCGGCGCCGATGACGACGCCGGCGACTTCCAGCCCGCCCACCCGACGGTGGCGCTGGCCCAGCGGCGCGTTCCGCATCTGCGGATCGGTCGCACCGGGCGGGTGCTCGAAGCGCTCATCCCGGCCGTCTTGGAGCAGCGGGTGCAGGGCATCGACGCTTTCCGCTCCTGGCGGCTACTGGTCACCAGGTACGGCACAGCGGCGCCCGGGCCGGCGCCCGGCGGCATGCGGGTGCCCCCACCGCCGCAGGTGTGGCGTCGCATCCCGTCCTGGGAGTTTCACCGGGCCAACGTCGACCCCGGCCGTGCCCGGACCCTGGTCGGCTGCGCCCAACGCGCCGATACGCTGGAGCGGCTGTGCGGCCGCCCGGGCGCCGACGCGCGCCAGGCGATGACAGCTCTGCCGGGCATCGGGGTATGGACCGCCGCCGAGACCGCGCAGCGCGCTCTCGGCGACGCCGACGCACTGTCGGTCGGGGACTACCACCTGGCGTCCATGATCGGGTGGACGCTGCTGGGCCATCCGATCGATGACCCGGCCATGGAGGAGTTGCTCGAACCCATGCGGCCGCACCGCTACCGGGCCGTGCGTCTGCTCGAAGTCAGCCGGCTGGCCCACCTGCCGCGCCGTGGCCCGCGGCTACCGGTCCAGCGCATCAGCGGACTGTGACGACTACTTATCCTCGACGAACCTGGCTTCCAGCGCGGCGTCGCGCACCGGGCGCTCAGCCAGTTCCTCGCGGCGCGGGAACAGCAGCGGGTAGAGCACGCCGGCCAGTGCAGCGCCCACCAGTGGCGCCACCCAGAACACCCACAACTGGCCGGGAGCCCCGGCGCCGTTGAAGAACGCCACACCGGTGGAGCGGGCCGGGTTGACCGAGGTGTTCGAGATCGGGATCGAGATCAGGTGGATCAGCGTCAGGGCCAGTCCGATCGACAGGCCGGCAAAGCCCTTGGGCGCCCGGTCATCGGTGGAGCCGAGGATCACCATCAGGAAGATGAAGGTGAGCAGCACCTCCGTGATGATCACCGCGGTAAGCGCGTAGCCGTGCGGCGAGTTCGCGCCGTAGCCGTTGGCGGCCATGTGGCCGCTCGCGTTGAACTTTGCCCTGCCATTGGCGATGGTCAGGATTGTCAGGCCGGCTGCCAGGCCACCGAGGATCTGCACCAGCCAGTACCCGGGCACGGCGGCCCACTCCACCCGCTTGGCGATCGCCGCGCCGAGGGTGACGGCGGGGTTGAAGTGCCCGCCGGAGATGGTGCCGAAGGCGTATACGCCGGTCAGCACGGTCAGGCCGAAGGCCAGGGCGACCCCGAGGTACCCGATGCCGACGGAGTTGTCGCCTGCCGGGTTGGCGGCGAACACGGCCGCGCCGCATCCGCCGAAGACCAGCCAGAACGTGCCGATGAACTCCGCTGTGAGGCGGTGCGTCATCGTGGGAGCTGTCATGGTTTGGACTCCTTAGACTTGAGTGGTCGGCCGATGTCGACGATGTGCGGGAAAGCGTCCCACCTGGGGTATCGCTTATGCACGGGGTTTGCCGGAATTAGTCCGGACCGTTACCCGACGTGCACCATCGCCAGGTTAGGTCTGCCTAAGTTGGCATGTTCGGCGCTGCTTGCATATCGTTTTGGAAACTGTTGACACCACTGAAGGGCCGCCGTCCACCGACGCACGGAGGAACCCCGACGGGCCACGGCGCGCCGTCGTTGAGTCGCCGCGCGAGTGAAGGGTGAGGTGCTTTATGCCCAGTAGTGTCGGGCTCTACAACCCCGTCTACGAACACGATGCGTGTGGCGTGGCGATGGTCGTCGACATCCACGGCCGGCGCAGCCGAGACATCGTCGACAAGGCCATCACCGCGCTGCTGAATCTCGAGCACCGCGGAGCCGCCGGCGCCGAGCACAACAGTGGCGACGGCGCCGGGATCATGATCCAGGTCCCGGACAAATTTCTGCGCGCCGTGTGCGACAAGGAAGGCTTCAACCTTCCGCCGGAGGGTTCGTATGCCACCGGCATCGCCTTCCTGCCGCAATCCGCGCGCGACGCGGTGTTGGCCGCGGAGTCGCTGGAGAAGATCGTCGAGGCCGAGGGCCTGACCGTGCTGGGCTGGCGCGAGGTGCCCGTCGACGACTCGTCGCTGGGGGCGCTGGCGCGCGATGCCATGCCGACCTTCAAGCAGTTGTTCATCGGCTGGGGCGAGCGAAGCGACGGGATGGACCCGAGCGCCTCCGGTATGGAACTCGAGCGCCGGGCCTATGTGATCCGCAAGCGCGCCGAGCACGAGCTGGGCACCAAGGGCCCGGGACAGGACGGCCCCGGCCGCGAAACCGTCTACTTCCCAAGCCTTTCCGGCAAGACGATGATCTACAAGGGGATGCTCACCACCCCGCAGCTCAAGGCCTTCTACCTGGACCTGCAGGACGAGCGGATGGAAAGCGCTCTGGGCATCGTGCACTCGCGGTTCTCCACCAACACCTTCCCGTCCTGGCCGCTGGCCCACCCGTTCCGGCGCATCGCCCACAACGGCGAGATCAACACCGTCACCGGCAACGAGAACTGGATGCGCGCCCGTGAGGCGCTGATCTCCCCCGAGGCCTTCGGCGGTGAGGTGGACAAGATCTTCCCGGTCTGCACCCCCGGCGCCTCGGACAGTGCCCGCTTCGACGAGGTGCTCGAACTGCTGCACCTCGGCGGGCGCAGCCTGCCGCACG
>JBAXUD010000190.1:0-6530 GCA_037129875.1 Mycobacteriaceae bacterium | reverse complement strand
GAAGATACCGTCGAAGTCGTCGTCGCGGAGCTCGAACAGACCCGCGTTGTGCAGGTACCACATCACCCGGGCTTCCCGGTCGACCCTGGTGGGCACAATGGTGGTCTTCACATGGTCGGCGCGATAACTCGTCCCCGCGGTGTCCGGCAGCCACCAGCTGTCCACCTCGACGGTGTGCAGGACTTGCCGACGAGGCCCCGACTCGACGGTCTCCAGCAGCGGTAGCCACACGTTCTCTTCGGTGACTTCCAGGCCGTAGAGTCGGCGCAGGTCCTCCGGCGGTTGCTTGATGAACGACCACTGCAGACCGTCATGGTCGGCGGACAGGGTGCAGGCGAACGCCGGCAGCGGGTCCATACCCAGTGAATGAAGGATCTCGATCCACAGATCGAAGTAGCAGTTGGTCTCGGGCCACGTCCGCTCGGAATCGTGGGTGAAGTGCGACCGATACCATTCCGGATTCGCGGCGATCAAGAGCGCACCTGCCGCCCGGCCGTCGGTCACCACTGGCGTATTCACAAAGACGACTTGACGAGACCCTCGAGAACCCGCTCGATGTTCTCCACCGAGGCAAAGGTTGATTTCTTGAGCACCTCGTCGGGGAACTCGACATCGAATGCGTCTTCGAGCGCGAGCATCACGTTCACCGACGCGTGCGAGGTCAAGCCGAGTGCATAAAGGTCGGCGGTGGCGGGCACGTCCGCGGCGTCCACCGGCAGCCGACCATGAGCAGCTAAAACGTTTCGAATCTGCGCTTGCATGACCTTTACCGTGACCTCTCGCAGACCAATTATTGTTAACTGGGATTGCCACCAGCATCGTACCGAGGTGGCGGGTAATCTACACAGGAGCCAAGACCCTGGCTGCTGCGGTCCGGAAAAACACGAGAGCCAAGCCCATGATCTGCGATTCGGACATTTTTCGCACCTCGGCGCGCGATGTCCCCGGTCTCGCGGCGGTCGTCGCCGCCGCCGCCGACGCCGCCAACGATGTCGACGAAAAGTCTCGGTTTCCCGCCGAAGCGGTCGCCGCGCTCAAAGAGGCAGGACTGTTGTCGTGTTGCCTGCCGAGCGCCCTGGGCGGACGGTCGTCCGGTGTCGCTGAACTCGCCGGCATCGCACGAGCGCTCGGTGCGGCGTGCAGTTCCACCGGGATGGTGTTTGCGATGCACCACACCCAGGCTCTGACCCTCGCCCATCACGCATCCCATGGCCCGATCGCGGAACTGACGGCGACCATTGCCGCGGAGGAGGCGCTACTGGCGTCAGCCACCACCGAGATCACCACAGGAGGAGACGTCCGGTCCTCGACCTGCGCCCTGACGGTGGACGGTCCGAATGTGGTGCTCGAGAAGAATGCTCCGGTCATCTCCTACGCCGAGAACGCGGACTACATCTGCGCGACGGCCCGCCGATCGCCCGACAGCGCACCCAGCGACCAGGCGCTGCTCGTCTGCCCCGCCGCCAGCACAAGCCTGGAGATGACCATCCCGTGGAATACGCTGGGGTTCCGCGGCACCTGCAGCCACGGATACCTCCTCAGAGCTGTCGCTCCTGCGCTGAACGTCGTCCCGGCGCCGTACTTGTCGATCTCCGAGAGAACCATGCTTCCCGCGTCGCACCTGCTGTGGTCGGCCGTCTGGCTCGGGATGGCCGACGCTGCGATGCAGAAGGCCCGCAAGACGACGCAACGAGCCGCCCGGAAGGCCGGCGGCAAGGCAATCCCCCAAAGTGCCGCGTTGCTTGATCTCACCGTCGCCCACCAGAGTTTCGAAGCACTGGTGATGCGTGAGTTGGACCGATACACCAACTATTTGAGCTCCGGCGAGCCGGAAGTGACCGTCGGCTTCACCATCGCGATGAACAATCTGAAGCTGGCCTCCTCGACGACGGTGGTCGAGATCGTCGGCACGGCGCTGCGGGTCATCGGGATCAACGGTTATCGCGAAGATCATCCCGACTCGGTGGGGCGACTGCTGCGCGACTCGTTCGCTCCGCAGTTGATGGTCTCCAACGACAGGATCCGGGCCGGGAACGCCCAACTCATCTTGGCCCATCGCGGCTTGGGATGAAGAAAGGAAGTTAATGAGTTCCACTCTCCGCGACCGCTCCGAGTTGCTCGAGGACGAGCAAAAATTGTTTCGGCAGCAGCTTTTCGAGGCCGGGCTACTGATACCGATGGGCATCGACGGGTTGTACGGACGGGGGTCCGAATTCGAACGGATCATCGACGGCATCGAGGCGGTGGTGAGCCGCAAGGGGTTTGCGGTACACGGGTCCAGCCCAACACTGCTACGTTTTCCACCGGTCTACCCGCGGAGCGCCTTCGAGCGAACCGACTACATCGCGTCGTTCCCGAACCTGACGGGTGCGGTCTCGACCTTCACCGGCGACAACAGCGGCCACCGCGCGCTGCTGGCGGATCGTGACGCCGGGCTGCCCTGGGACGGCCATCTGAGCTCGGCCGGAACCGTGCTGGTCTCAGCGGCCTGTCATCCCTGCTACGCGACGTTGCCTCCGGTGCTGCCGGAGTCGGGCGTTCTGCTCGACATCTATGGTTACTGCTTCCGCCATGAACCGTCCGTCGACCCGGCCCGGCTGCAGGCGTTCCGGATGCGCGAATATGTGCGGGTCGGCACACCCGACGAGGCCACCGAACATCGCGATTCATGGGTCGGCTACGGCATGGAGGTCCTCGATGAACTGGGCCTGCCCGCCGTCGATGCTCCTGCCAACGACCCGTTTTTCGGACGGGCGGGCCGGATCCTGGCAGCCAACCAGCGCGAGGAGCACCTTAAGACCGAGCTATTGGTGCGGCTCTACGGCGATCTCGACGACGGAACCGCAGTCTTCTCAGCGAACTGCCACCGCGACCACTTCGGCGAGGGCTTCGGTATCTCGACATCGACCGGAGACGTCGCACACAGCGCGTGCGTCGGATTCGGGATGGAGCGGATCGCATTGGCGCTCATCCGGACTCACGGCATCGATACGACATCCTGGCCGTCCCAGGTCCAGCGGAGCCTGGGGTGGACCGAACCGTGAACCAGCCGCCGGCTGCGTCGGAGGTCCCCACCTTCTTCGGCCCCGCCGATAGCCCGCTGTTCGGTGTTGTGCACCTACCCGCCGATCGGCGAATACGTGGCGGCGTCATCATCTGCAGCTCGCTCGGCAAGCAGGCGATGGACAGCGCAGTGGTCGAACGGATCCTCGCCTGCGACCTGGCCGACCGCGGCTTCGGCGTACTTCGCTTCGACTATTTGTGCACCGGCGATTCCGCGTACCCGCAAACACGTGCGGATGCGGTTGAATACTGGCGCCGCAGTATCGGATACGCCATCGACTACCTGACCGACGCCGGGGCCGGCCGCATCACCGCGATCGGCATGCGCGCAGGCGGGATCCTGCTCGGCAACTACCTGCAGACCCCACAACCGGTCGAGCAGGCGCCGGTCGACCAGGTCGTCTACCTGGATCCAGTCGGCTCCGGCCGCCGTTACCTGCGCGAACAGCAGGCACTGTTCCGCATGTCGGTGGGTGAGGACGCTATCCCGGACGGGGAGCCCGACGACCCGGTGTCCATTATCGGCGCCCGACTCAACGCAGTGGCGGTCGGGGAATTCAGCGCGCTGACACTGACGTGCCAGCGGCCGGATTCCATCGAGCACTTGCTGGTGCTGCGGACAGTTGCCTCGGACCGCGGTGTCACCGCACTGGCCGCGACCGAAGGGGTCCAATCCACTTCCGTCGAGGGTCTGATCGAGTTCGACCAGCCCGCCGAGGTGTCCTCTCCGCTACCGTTCGCCGCGATCGAGGCGGTCGTCGACTGGGTCGACAGGACCACTTCGGCGACAGATCGAAGGCCCGTGAAGGCGCCCTACCGCGACACTGCCCGCATGCCGGTGAACGGCACAACGGAGCCTGGTGTCGTCGTCGAGCGAATCGAAACCATTGACGAGAGCGGCCTTTTCACCATCAGGACCATGCCTGAGAATGCCACGCCGGGCGACGGCGAGGTTGTCCTCTTCTACGGGACGGCGAACGATCCCCACGTCGGGCCGGCCCGGGAGTGGGTCGAGCTGTCCCGGCGCATCGCGCAGCGTGGCGCACAGGCCGTGCGCTGGGACCGGACCGGCGTCGGCCAGTCCGGGGGGGTCCGCAGGGAACATTGGCAACCGATGTACTCACGCACCTACGTCGCCGAAGCGGTTACCGTCGCGCGGCACGCGGCACGCGACACCGCCCGGTTGCGATCGGTCGGAATCTGCTCGGGTTCGTGGTACGCCGCGCACGCCGTGCGCGAGATCGGCGGGGGTTCCGTCGTTCTGGTCAACCCGCTCATCTGGAACTGGCGCACCAGCGCCAGCTATATGTGGCAATGGAACGCCAGGAAGGTGATCATGGCGGGCGCGTCGGCCGGGCCGCCAGCGGCTCGCGGCCTGGAGACCGTCCGTCGAACCACTATCGAATGGATCAAGCCGGCACGCGCCGAGCTCAAACGGGCGGCCCACACGCACGCACCGCGCTTCCTCCGCCTGTTGCTGGGCTGGCTCGGTCTGGCGCAGGTACCCGAGACGGTGATTTCCCGACTGGCCGGGCTCGGGGTCAGAACAACGGTTCTGCTGTGTCCCCAGGATGCCGAGCTGTTCACCATGCAGGGCGGTGATTCCGCCATCCGCCGACTCGCCGGCAAAGCCACGCCGCCGGAACTGATCACGCCCGCCATGGGCGACCACGCCGGGTATTCCGAACCGATGCTGGCCGCCATCCGGCAGACGGTGCTGAAGTCGATCACCGATCCTGTCGACGGCAAAGTCCAGCCGCAGGTGAAGCCCGATCATCTTGGCGCCAACCGCGAGTTGCGCCAAAGCTTCATCTGGCGGACCTTGGCCGCTGCGGTGGGCATGGTTTCGACGTTCGCGCTGACGATCATCGTCGTTCGTACCCTCGACTCGCACGAGGCGGCCACTTTCTTCGCCATCCTCGCAGCCTTGTCGATCGGGCCGCTGATCGGGCGGCTGGGCCTCGGACCCAATGTCATCAGGCTCATACCGGCAGAACCCGATCCCGAGGGCCGTCGCCGGATCGCCGGAATACATCTGCGCGCAACATTTCTGATGTCGTGCCTGAGTGCCCCCTTCATCGCGCTCGTGGGGTGCAACGGTCTGCTCGGCCACCGGAATTTCTGGCCGGATTTCGTGATGACGACACTGCTCATCGCCATCGAGTCGACCCGACTGATGGTCAGCGACATCTTCGCCGCAACCGGTCGTGTGCGCTCCTCCGTCGCGACGATGCACTACATTCGCAGCGTTTTGGTTCTCCCCATCGTGGCGGCCGTGACCTACTTCCTGAGTCATCCAACCTTGGTGGAAGTGCTGGCAGCCTACCTGGCGGTCGCTACCTTGCAGTTCACCGCCGCGTTGGTGCACGCGCGCAGGGATATTGCGCTCTTCGGGTCCACCGGGGGGATCACGACGTTGCGCAAAGCGATTGGCGAGGGCACCCAGCTGTTCACTCTTGAGTTCTCCGGCTTCATGATGATGCAGGGCACCATTTGGTTCGCTACGGCCATCTTCTCGCCGCTGGCCGCGACACAGTACGCGGCGGCCGCCACACTGGCGATGCAGGTGACGATATTGGAGAGCCTGTCCACGCTGGCAGCCACTCCGCCGGCGGCGAGACTATGGGCGGCTGGGCGGAAGGAGGACCTGCTTCGCACACTGTCCAACGCGTCCACACTCAACACGCTGATAGCGATAGTGGTGGTGGGTCTGATCGCGGCGTTCGGCTCGTTCGCCATCGAACTCGCCTACGGTCCGGCGATGCGGCCCGCGGGTACGCTACTGCTCATCCTCGCCGCGAGCGGGATAATCCAGGCCATCTTCAACGTCAACGTCACGGTGCTGATCGTCGGTGGGTACATCAGGGCTGCGGCGCGAACCGCCGGGGCCGTTCTGGTCGTCGCGCTGCCGGCCGCCATCGCAGCCGCCCTGTTAGGCGGACCGCTCGCGCTGGCCATCGTGTCATCGGTCAGTGTGGGCGTGATGTCGATCTGTCAATGGCTCACTGCCCGCCGGATCCTGGCGCGTGCGCCGCACGCCCACCTGCACCCGATTCGAGCCGCTCGCGAACTGATGAACGACCAATCCACGACAGTCGGACCGGAGTTGGACGCCTTATCGACGGCGGCCAGCTAACCTGGCTGCGGACCTGTCGCATCCGCAAAGCCTGTCCACCAATCGAGCGAACCCGACGACTGGAGCCGAATGGGTAAGCAGACGCGAGCGAGATTGTCTCGTTGGGTCACTCCACTCTGGCCGATGACCATAGTGGGAGTGATGGCGGGTGCCGCCCTCGGCGGCTTTGCACTTGACACCAAGGGACCCGCGGTGGCCGCCGCTATCATCCGGGTTGAGCAACCAATCGGTCCGAACCAGATCATGACCGGCAGCTCCCAATCGCCAGACAGCCAGCAAAGCTATATCTCCGGCGAGATCGCCTATCTCAAATCTCCCGGCTTCGCCGACG